>CAMNFR010000011.1 GCA_946537305.1 uncultured Lachnospiraceae bacterium
ACCATGTAATTGCGGCCGTCACTCGCCAGTACATTCTTCTCGATCACTGTTCCGACGATGGCATACGTCTTCTCACTGTCTGTTTCAAACAGTACAGCTTCCTCTGGGAATCCGGCATCTGCTACAGTCGTATCTTTGGCCGCCAGTATATTCAGGACCTCGGCATTTCCGTCGCCATCTACCTTTACAGGCACAGCATCAACGACAGTATCCTTCTCCTCGATCGGCGCAATACCCACGGTAAAGGCCGTATCCGGGGTCACTTCTTTACCGTCGGCATCTTCAAAGGTGATGTCCACGGCATGTACATAGCTTACGATGCCGTCCACGGCGCCGGTGATGTTTTCAATGGTCGCTTCGTCCGCCACATCCTGTACGGACATGGTGGTACCCTCCGGGAACGTGCCCGCCTCTGCAGCCACGCTGACGCTCACCTGATCGGTGTTCGCGGTAAAACTCTGCGTGTTGGCATCTTTATGCATCTTGCCATTTGACGACTCATCCGACTCTTCCTCTGTCGTATATACAGTCTTTGGCGCTTCCGTCTCTTCTATATCCACATCTGCATTTTCTGCTTCTGCCGTTGCTTCTTCGACACTCTCCGCGCTTACAAAGCAGGTCACATCGTGCTGATGTGCCTTCAGTTCTGTTTCTCCGCATACCAAGTGCGCCGGATTTCCCACCAGCGTCTTATTACCGTCTTCATCGGTCTCGTATTTGATCCAGCCCATCTCCTCCGGAGATTCTCCCTTGGGGCCCTTTTCATAGCATTTTTCGGTGTGCGTATGCAGTTCCAACTCCCCACAGACAGCCACTTTCTTCGTCTCGAAGCATTTATCCGTGTGAGTGTGCGGTTCCTGTTCTTTCTTTTTGCAGGTCAGCGTCTTTGTGGTCTTTTTACAGTCTTCCGTGTGATTATGCTCTTCCTTGCCGCAGACCAGTTTGCTGCTTACGGTCTCCCGCTCCTCGTAGCAAGCATCTGTATGATGGTGGACCACTTCCTCCTCTACCACTTCTTCCGTTACCTCTCCGGTCTCTTCATCCGTCACCGTCTTAGTGACGGCCGGGGAGATGATCTCGCCTTCCTCGTGACCGCAGACCAGTACGCGCCCCTTTGATTCACGGACCTCCTCATAACATTCCGTCGTATGGACGTGCTCTTCCTTACCGCAGATAATCTCTGTGGTAATCTGATAGCAGTCATCGGTATGAGTATGTCCGACGGACTCCTCCTTGCCGCAGGTCAACACTTTCTTTGTCTCATAACAGTCAGGTGTATGTTTATGTTCCTTATGCTCCTCCAACGTGCAGACAAGTACCTTCTCTGTTTTCCCATCCTCGCCTGTCGAAATGGCATAGCAGGAGTCATCGTGGGTGTGAATCACATAATCTGCCTGACCACAGACCAATACTTTTTCTGTTTTTCCTGTATCCTTCCCATCCTGATCAAATACGGGCCGCACTTCATAACAATCCTCTGTATGTTCATGCACCTGCAGCGGGCATTCCAGAAGCACCTCTTCCCCGGCCTTCAGAGAGACACCTGGGAGCTTTAAGGCAGTATTATGATCCAGCGTGATGGCCGGAAGGATAAGAAAATAAACCGTACAAAAAACAACACACATCGCCAGCCCGCTCAGCATCCGGCGGAGATACAAATGCTCTCTGTGCTGTTGAAGAATCTCTAGAATCCTCCTGAATAGTTGTTCCATTCGATTCATATTCTA
The DNA here is from genome assembly GCA_946537305.1 of uncultured Lachnospiraceae bacterium. Classification (GTDB taxonomy): domain Bacteria; phylum Bacillota; class Clostridia; order Lachnospirales; family Lachnospiraceae; genus UBA3305. Next base: position 1,728 of record CAMNFR010000011.1, read on the forward strand.
TCTCCTCAATAACAACACAAGATTCCTTTCTTATAAATAAGTGTTCTTGTAAGGAGTACATCCATCAACAGATTATTATTATAATCGCTATTTCGGACTAAAATTATAACACCAATTTGTACAACCTTCAAGTATTCCTCACTAAAATGTGTGACATCACGCCATAATAATCTTTCTTTTTACATTAACAAAGAGCTGCTTCCACCATAGGAAAGCAGCTCTTCTTATTAATTTGCTACTGGAAAAACTGATCAAGCCGCACTCTTTTGATTTTTAATCAAAAATGCGTAAAGCAAAACACATCCTCCAATTATACAGGATATTACAGACCAAAAGCATCCGGCAGACATTCCAAGTGCAAATGGTACCGTATCTCTTAACAGATTTAAGAAAAATCTTGTACCTCCGTACAAAAGCAGGAACCAGGCGTATACATACTTCCGTTGTTTATCGGATTGTATGATCTTCAACAACACAAAAAGAAGTACGATACCGACGATCATCTCTGTGATCTGACTCGGGAACCTAACAGGTCTTCCATTCTCCTGATGCCATAAGATTCTGCCAAAACAGCATCCTGTTATCTGGCACTGAATTTTCAAAAAGACAACGGATAAACAACCTGCTGGCGCCCCAAGTACCATCATTTCCACTGGTCTGATCTTTATTAATAATCCCAGCGGTATCATGATGAGTGGTTCAAACAAAATTGCTCCATATAACGAGAATCCTACCCACGTTCCTTCTTCGATCAGCCGCATCAACTTCGCACAGAAAACTCCGACAGGAACTACGGCAAGTGTAAAAACCACTATTTTCCAAAGAGGAAGATGCAATTTTTTATTCACCAGCAAAGAGAGTAGAAAAACAAGTACCAAATCTCCGCCCAGAAAAAGATAAAGCAACATATCAAACAACAACTCCTGAATAATGTACCTGTCGCTCCATTTATGCGGATTATTTACCGCACTTTCTTATTATAAAGGCAATTCCCGAAATTGAAAACAGGCATATTCCCAAAAGATAGATCCATTTCACCCCGGATCCACCGGTAGCCGGCAGTTCAACACCAGGGTTGTTCGGAACAACAATTGTATAATACTCTTCCTCCGTCGATGGTTCCTTCACTTCATAGGACGTATGAATACCAGAAGCATCCACTCTAAATAGAATTCCAGTTTCAATGGCTATATAGCCTTCCGGTGCTGACGATTCCGATAACGTATAGGTCCCAAAAGGAACATTAATGATTCCGTCGCCGAAGCTTTCATTTTTCAGGTAACCATCCTCATCGGAAGTAAGTGTATAAGACCTTCCTTCAATAGACAAGGTAAACACGGCACCTTTCAGAGGCGTCTCGCCATCCAGTTCTGTCTTCAGGACACGAACCGGGTGACTCTTTCTGGTATTGATCACCTTGACAACAACATCCCCATTCACTTCGATCTCAGTCCCATTTTGGGCTCGCATTACAGATTTGTTCTCGTTCTCGTCATCCGCATTGGTAACATCATAAGCTTCATAGACATCAAATTCTGAATGTGGATCCTCCGTAATCGTCAAAATAGTACCGTACGGAACCTCCCTAAACACTTTCACATGATCATAGTGTACCGGGACCCCCTCTTCTTCCAGGTCTGTCCCTTCAGGGTTACCGACAAGAACGAAATCCGAATTGTAATTAGCATAAGCAGGTTCGGATGGCAAGCTTTCGAAAGATGGCGTAAAGGTAAACGGAATATCGTTGTCACCTTCCAGACCAAATACGTCTTTTTCCACTGTCACCGTATAGGTTTTCTTCTTCCACACAGCATATAGATCATGGTAAGGGTTCCTTTCATCAGCCGCAACCTTGGTCACGGTCTCCAGATTACCATTGATCACTGCGGTATAATATCCGTCACTTTCCCCCTCTGCCTTATGATAAGTCAGGAACAGATCCTCTTCTGTCAGATCTGCAAGTACTTTTCCCGTTGGCATTGCGCCACCTTCCCCTGCCTGGCTCTCAGATACATCCTCTGAGATACGAGCCCATCCCATGAACTCATAACCATCTTTGGTCGGCGGATCCGGTATCGTTATTGATTCATTGATCTGCAGTGAATCATACGCTTCCATTGCAGCATGCCGTTCTGTCTCCACATTGTTCGGGAACCACCAGATATGTGTCGGCGTCGGTTCATCTTTCGGACCGTATTCTGCACGCAGCTGTATGGTGTACCGATACTTTGGCTCTTCTTCTGTACTTCCTTCCAGCTCTTCAACATAAGCATTGGACTTAAGGACAGTAAATGTCTCGCCCGGATAGATCTTATGGTGTTCTCCTTCGATGTCCACATATTTTCCGGCATTCTCATCCCAGGTCTGGGGCACCCAGTACAAAAACTGTAGGGTATCGTCCGGCGGAGTAGTTGCGCCTTGAGCGACCGTATCGGAATTATCAAGGTACAGATTCGTATCATTTGGCGCATTGGAACCGCCGTTTGCATCGTATCGCACACCAATGCCATCCGCGCCGATCAGTTCCGCTCTCCACTTTGCATACAGATCGAGTTTCCTTTTAATCCAGAAGCGCCCGTTCTGCGCATCGGAGTTACTGCCTGTACCGATGATATTGCCGTATTTGTTCAACTCATCCGTCATATCCACAGTTTGATCATAAGGAGTCGTGACCGATGTGTCATTGAGCAGGTAATGCTCTGCGTCAAAGACCTGCGTACAGTCTTCATCCAGATACCAGCCAATAAGCTGGTACCCGCTTCTCGTTCCTGTGGGCGTACTGACTGTATCCCCGGCGGAAACACGGAAGCTCATCGCCTGATTGTCCGAGCCCCAGTCCAGCGTCGTATCTGATTCCGGCACGTTTGGATGCAGGAAGACACGATACTGATTCTGGATCCATTTTGCATAAACAGTAATACCACTCGCAGGCATCGTGTTAAAATCATATTTCACTGTACAGGCGTCATCTGCATACCAACCGGCGAATGTATATCCTTCTTTTTCAGGCGGCGTATAATAATCGCTGCCGCCATTGTTATAGGAGCTCACATCCGCTTCATAATAGTATTCCGGCGAGGTATGGAACGCCCCTGCCTGTGAAGTTTCATTCAATCTGTTTCCGTTACCATCAAAATAAGATCCGTCAAGAAATGTAATTGGCGCTTTAATTCGATTATATCTGATATCCAGGCGGCTGTTGTAAGATACCGGAGAACCATAGATGCCGTTAGTCTGATTCAGTTCACCCACGTCAACCCATCTTCCATTATCTACACGATATTGGTACGCATAAAATCCCGTAAACTTGTCGTTGATACTAAAATTTGCATTCCCTGTTGCTACCTGGACCTTGTCAGTATAAGAGTCTCCTCCGACTACATCTTGTGTCCAGAAGTGGATTCTTCCTGCCGCTGATGCAGCGTTCCCCCAATACTCGACCGTCATATCGTCATTAAGTGGCAAGAACGCATCTTTATAGGTCATTCTGGTACCGGTTCCGCTTGTGTTTGTGTGATTCTCATACCACCATACATCAGTATCTGTGGGCCAATTCAGTGACTCACCATAAAGTCCAATCTCGTTCTGATAGACATTCCACTGTTGTCCGGAGCCGGCTCGTTCTTCCCAGTGAGCTTCCCGAATCGTTTCTCCACTACATGCTGAGGAAGTGGAATAATAATAACTACGTGGATCGTCATGCCTTACACGCTGACCGCTATAACGAACAAATTCTGTCCCATTATAATAGCCAATATTTGATCCAAAATAAGGTGTTCTATCACCTTCCGTATACAATACAGTGCCATCTTCTCTACAAAGATACCAAGTGGTTCCAGAGCCATTTCCATATCTGTAAAACGTATACGTTACTGTATTACGATCATAATAAACATTGATCACGGCATTTCCTTCCGGCGTGATCGTTACATTGGTATCGTAATCTGCACAATGGTAGCCGGTATAAGAGACCGTCTGGTCTACATTGCCTCCACCGCTTCTGGTGCCTCGGATTCTGGCATTGTAATAACGGGTTCCCGCGGAATCCCCATCCACGACCGAACTGGTTCCGTTGCTTACCGCATTGGCAATGGATCCAACCGTTCCTGTCAGTGTGAAGGATTCGCCGAAATCGTAGTTCTTTTCTTTGCCCTCGCCGGTCCCACCATTCTCCGCATAGGTATCTGTCATCCGTTCCTTCCACACGATTACAGTGTAGTTGGCAGTATCGGCTTCTGTCCACTTCGCATAGATTGTTGTATTATCCGTCAGTTCATTCCCAAAAGTGTATTCATTCCCCGGCGTACAATTCTTATCCTTGTACCAACCGCCGAAGGTATAGCCAAGGCGCGTCATCTCACCGGAAGGTTCCTGCGTCTGCTCTCCGTCTTCGATAAACTGCGGTGCATGATAGGTTGCTCCTTTGCCGTTCTCATCGAACACCAGCCAGTGTCCGTAAGGAGCGTTGACGGATAAGGTTACATCTCCGTTAACTGTGATCTGCGTACCGTTCGGATAAGGTGCTTCGACAGTTTCCCCTTCATGTGCGGCAGATTGAATATTGGAAGCTCCCGCCGAAACATTCCATCCCATGAATGCCTGTTCGGCCGTCTCGGGGGTATAGCTCATACTGATTTCATACTCAACTGAATCATCCCCCAGTACTTTGATTATATTGCTTCCCAAAAGGATATCCGGTGTTTCCCCGACATACGAAATGGTAATCGTTCTCACGATTTTTGCATATACATTTACGACATCGCCTTCCTGAATCTCCAGCTGTTCCAGGTACGCTCTGACATCCTCGATTGTCTTTCCTTCCGTTTCAATGGTATAAACAGAGCCATCCGTTGAATTTACCGTACTGATAACCCAACCGTCAAACAGTTCTTTTTCTCCCAATACGCCACAGCCGGGATCAAAGACAATATCTTCAATTTCATCGGCTGTATCGTGATTTTTCACAAACACAGTTGCAATCGGTGTGTTCTTATCTTTTCCGTAAAAATTCACCGTTGCACGTGATTCATTCTCTTCCTCTCCGTCTCTAACAACAGCATAGACCGAGAATCCTGTAGCTTCGAAGCGTATAGCCTGTCCACCAACTTCAGAATTTACGACCTCTCCTTCGATTTCTTCATCCGCAAAGTGCACCACACTCAGTTGCTTGGTTTCCGCATCCGCCAGTTCAATCCTGACATCCACTGTGGTCCCGTCTTTCGGCTGATATTTCAGGCTGTGGTTATCCTTATCCACGATCTTGATATCAAACAGTCGAATGTACCCTGCACTTCCCTCTTCCATGCCAAGGGCATTTTCCGTGCCGGCCACATAGGCAGCATAAGCAGAGGAGCCTTCTATGATCTCCTCCACTGCCAGCTCTGCATTCTCCGGAATCCCTGTCTCCGATCCATACGTCGCTGTAATTCTGTAGTTCTTCCCGTCACTTGCCAGCACGGTCTTCTCAATCGTGGTCCCGACGATGGCATACGTCTTCTCGCCATCCGCCTCGAACAGTACCGCTTCCTCCGGGAAACCAGCCTCTGCTACGGCCGTATCTTTGGCCTCCACTGTATTCATGACCTCGGCATTTCCGTCGCCATCTACTTTTACAGCTACGGAATCTACTTCATCATTTTTCTCCGCGATCGGTACAATGCCTACGGTAAAGGCTGTTTCCGGGGTCACTTCCTGGCCATCAGCATCTTCAAAGGTGATGTCCACGGCATGTACATAACTGACGGTGCCTTCCACGGCGTCGGTAATGTTTTCGATGGTCGCTTCATCCGCCACATCCTGTACGGACATGGTGGTACCCTCCGGGAACGTGCCCGCTTCTGCAGCCACGCTCACGCTCACCTGATCGGTATCCATCGTGAAGCTCTGTGTGCTGGCACCTTCATGCATATCGCCGTTCGGTGACACCGCTTCCTCTATCGTATATATGGTCTTCGGCGCTTTTGTTTCCTCTATGTCCACGCCTGCATTTTCTACAGATGTTTCTCCCGTATGGTCTGCTGTTTCCGCATGCTCTTCCGCATTCGCCGCGCTTACAAAGCAGGTTTCATCATGCTGATGTTCCTTTAGTTCTGTTTCTCCGCACACTAAGTGCGCCGGATCTCCCACCAGCGTCTTATTACCGTCTTCATCGGTCTCGTATTTGATCCAGCCCATTTCCTCCGGGGATTCTCCCTTGGGGCCTTTCTCGTAGCATTCTTCCGTATGGGTATGCAACTCGAGTTCCCCACAGACAGCTACTTTCTGCTTCTCAAAGCATTTTTTCGTGTGAGTATGCGCCTCCTGTTTCTGCTGTTTACAGGTCAGTACTCTCGTAACTGTCTTACATTCATCGGAATGCCTGTGTTCTTCCTTGCCGCATACCAGCTTGCTGCTCACAGTCTCGTGTTCTTCGTAGCAGGCATCGGTATGGTGATGGACCACTTCTTCTTCCACCACGACTTCCGTTTCCTCGCCGGTTTCCTCATCCGTCACGGTCTTTGTGACGGCGGGGGAGATCACTTCTCCCTCCTCATAATCACAGACCAGCACACGGCCCTGGGACTCACGTACCTCCTCATAGCACGCAGCAGTATGAGTGTGTTCTTCCTTTCCACAGGTAACCTCCGCTGTCACCTTATAGCAATTGCCTGTATGAGTATGTCCCTTTGATTCCTCCTTACCGCAGATCAGTACTTTCTGCGTTTTATAACACTTATCTGTGTGAGTATGCTGCTTATGCTCCTCCAGTGTGCAGATCAACACCTTCTCTTCTTTTCCATCCGCACCTGTTACGACGGTGTAGCAGGAATCATCGTGCGTATGAATCACATAATCCGCCTGCCCACAGATCAGGACTTTTTCTGTCTTACCGGTATCCTTTCCGTTATCATCATACACTGGGCGTTCTTCATAACAGTCTTCCGTATGCTCATGCACCTGCATTGGACATTCCAGGAACACTTCTTCTCCGGTTTTCAGAGTAACACCGGGAAGTTTTAAAGCAGTATTGTGATCCAAGGATATTGCCGGCAATATTAGGAAATACACGGTACAAAATACGACTGTTGATGCCAGCACGCTTACCGTGCGGCGCAGCAGCCGATTTTCCCGGTGCCTTTCCAGGATCTCTAAGATCCTTTTAAATAATTTTTCCATTCTGTTCATAGGCAAATCCCCCGCTAAAAACATGTTACAATTTTTCTTTAAGGACTCTTTCGGTTTAAAGCTTAATCTTTGCTTTCAATGACAATTACTGACTTGATTATAATCATTTGACATCGAAGCATGCGTCAAAAAAAATACAGTTCTGCCAATATAATATCATCCTATTAAACGCTTTCAAAACGACGCAATTAGTCCTTTTTCTAATATTCGACTACATTATGCGCGCAACAATCCATTCTCGTAATATTTTATCAGATTAGCAGGGGGGATTCAAGTATTCTATTCTTATTATTGTGTGAATATTGTGTGTGTATTTTGAAAATTTCGCCTATTTTTTTCTTCGTATATAAAAAAACAAATGACAAGGGGACGCACCTGATGTCACATTACGTGCAATGTGACATCAGGTGCGTCCCCTTGTCATACCCCTTGTTATCTAAACATCTACTTCTATCTGCATCGGCGGGTCAAATTCTACATCTCCGCCGATATAGGCTTCCGTTACACGGCCGCCTACTCGTTCTACCTCTGCCCGGACCGTTCCGGCGGGCTGCACCAGGTCCATGGCGTATTTCCAGTCCGGAGCACCTTCTGTCTGGGCGATTACGGTGGCCAGGCTTCCGCTGCCGCAGCTGCCCTCCCAGTAGAGGGAGTTTGCCGCCGGTACCTTCACCAGGGGAATCAGCTTTCCGGAAGCACTGTCGTAAAACATGACGCCGTAGGCGTCCAGACCGCTCATTTTGGAAAAGATTTCCTTTTCCGCCTGTTCAAAAAATGTTTCCGAGGGAATCACGTCGTCCACCACAAAATGGGCAATGCCACCCAGGTGGACCAGGATACCGCTCACACCGCCAGCCGTCCTGCGGCAGACCATCTGCGGAAGCGGCATCTTTGCACGTGATGTACCGGCCTCCATGTCCGCCTCGATCTCTACCGGAGTATCACTGCCGGATACCTGCAGCGTAAGTTGTACGGTCTCCTCGGTATCCTCTATTCCCCGTTCCTTCGCGATCAGCATTCCGTATGCACGGGAGGCATTGCCGCAGAATTCTCCGCCGGCCATTTCCATGCGGCCGTCATATCCCGGGTCCGGTTCACACCGGTATCCGACCTGTTCGGCGGCAAGTTCCGGGATCGCCAGCAGCTTTTCCGCGATCTTCGCCCGCAGCTCCTTTTCCACCGGGCTCAGCACGAACAGGGTAATATTTCCCGCGGGGTTAGCCCGGATCACATCCAGTTTCATCCCTATTTCTTCCCTCCCTTCGGTTTTCCCGCTTTCTCTGAAGCAGATTGCTCCGCACTTCGTGCTTACGCAATCTTAAAACATTCGTAATCCACTCATTTTTGTTCCAAAAATGGCTCCTTACTCATGTTTTAGCAGGTCCCAATGTCACATAAAAATGTGCAAGCACATTTTTAGTGACCTTTTGACCTTTGCTTCATATATGCATTTCCGTCGTGGATCTTAATCAGACTGTTCTTCTTTCTGGCGAGAACAATCACCTGTTTGGAATCTTTGTCCAGGAAAAAGACCCGGCGCGCCATATCTCCCTTGGAGAAATACAGTTGTGTCGCCCCCGGGAACTGATCGATCTTCTGATGTGTAAGCGCGCTGATATCCTCCCACTTCCAGATGTCGTAGTTCGTCAGGAAACGCATATCCATGAAGGTTTCCAGGCCTCTTTCGGTAACTGCGACCGTCTTTTTAGAGACAAGTGTCAGCGCCAGGAGCGCCGCAAAAAATAATCCCAGGATATTCCTGCGGGTAATTCCCGTGATCAGCAGCATGGCGACAAGGATCCAGGCCCCGACCGTCACCCACTGCTTTCTCTTCTTCACTTCATGTGCCAGGATCACGGGTGTATTCAGATCCTCCCAAGGTAAACGACGTGCCACGCTCATTTCCTCCCCTTTTTCTTACGACTCACAAAACATCCGTTTATAGTAAAGCATATATCAGAAATGCCTGAAAGTCCATTATATACTACAGAAAAATTCCCGCGGACGCAGTATATACGTCTGCGGGAACTGGTGTCATCTAAATGGTTTCTGCCGCGGGCAGAAAGCGATTTCTTTACTGGCCGATCTTGGGAGCCAGGCCTTTGGCGCGGCGCTCTTCAAGCGCGGCAACAGCGATCTTGTGCGCTTCTTCGGGGGCACCGGCAGGGCTTCCCGCGCGGGTCTTACCAAGAATGTTGGTGTAGGAACCGTCAGCCCAGAAGATGTTCCGGCCAAGGTATACGGTGATGGCCGCATAGATCGGGTTGATCAGGTTTACGAATGCGAACGGGAAATAGGTGAACGGGCTCATGCCCAGGATCGCGCTCTGGTAGGCGCCGCATCCGGTCCAGGGGAACATCGGGGACCACAGGGTACCTGCATCCTCCAGCGTTCTGGACAGGGTGTTTCTTGCAAGGCCGAGTTCATCGTACTTATCGGCATACAGCGGGGCCGGTACGGAAATACCAAGGAACTGGTCGCACATGGTGGCATCGCAGAATACGGAGGTCAGCAGGGTCGCGGTGACCAGGGAGCCGGGGGAGTTCAGCTTGTGCTTCAGTCCGCCGAACAGCTTCTCCACGCAGCCGCAGCGCTCCAGCGCGCCGCCGTAGGCAACGGCCAGCAGCACCAGGTTGATGGTCCACATGGTACCATCCATGCCGCCTGCCTTGCCGAGGATCGAGTCGACCACCTCGTTTCCGGTCTCGACCGTGCTCAGGCCATAGTGAAGCAGATCAAAGATGTGGCCGATGCTGACGCCGTCCGTCCAGACATGGCCGCCCTGGAAAACGATGGATACGACAATAGCGCAAGCCACGGAAAGAATGATACCGGGAAGCGCCGGGACCTTTACGATGCAGACCACGATAACGACGATCAGCGGGATCAGCACCAGAACATTCAGATTGAAGTTTGCAGCGATCGCTTCTTCGATGCCCTGTGCCACAGTAGGATCATAGGCGCTGGCATCTACGTTGATACCCAGGATCGCATACAGTATCAGAGCGATCAGGAAGGTAGGACCGGTGGTGGAGACCATCGCACGAACGTGGTCGAACAGACCGGTGTTGGAAACGGCGGCTGCCAGGTTGGTGGTATCAGACAGCGGGGAGAACTTGTCACCTACGTATGCACCGGAGATGATCATACCGGCGGTCAGTGCCGGATTGATGCCCAGGCCGGCGCCGATGCCGACGAAGGCAAGACCGACCGTCGCGGTGGTCGTCCAGGAGGATCCGCAGGCCAGACCGGTCACAGCGCAGAGAATGCAGCCGACCGGCAGGAACAGCTTCGGCGTCAGAAGACGCAGGCCGTAGTAGATCATTGCCGGGATAGTTCCTGCTGCCATAAAGGACGATACCAGGAAACCGACCGTACACAGGATCAGAATAGCTTCCAGCGTGTTATAGACCCGGTCGATCATACCCTGCAGCATATCCTGGAAGGTGTGTCCACAGAGAACACCGATAACACAGGCTACGCACATCGAAACAACCAGAGGCAGATGAGCGTCCACATAAACGCCATCTACGTTCAGGCAGTAGAGCATCAGTCCTGCCATAGTTACGATCGGGATCCATGCCTCCACCAGATTGGGGAGACGAACTGTTCTTTCTTTCTTGTCCATAATTTCTCCTCTTTCTTTGAATTCGATTCTTTGCTGCTAATGGTTCCGGACAGCTGCCCTCCGTTCACTTTCCGGCAGCTGTTCTTTTTGCTTTTTCCGGCGCATGTTCACATAAGCTGCCGGCACATCTGCTCTTCCTCACTTCCTCCTTTCTTTTCGGCGGTCTCTATAAATCGCCTATGCTTTTACTTTACGATAAGACCATTCTACACAGTTAACGTCAGAGAAACGTCAGAAGTAGTACAATTATACGCAAAAAGTGTTGAATTTGTGCTATCAGACCTCTCCGTCCTGTCCCATCTGGACCTCGTACTCTTTCCGGTAGTATTCTGCCTTCGCTTTATCGCCGCTCTTTTCATACTGATAGATCAGAAACGGCAGGTGCTCCAGCCAACGCTCCTGTCCCCGAATCTTTTCGTACGCCTCTCCCACCAGATGATGCATATGCCGGCGTTTTGCCAGCGGCTGTATATTATAGACATATTCCCGGTAGAAGGCGTGTCGGAATTCATAGGCAATGTAGGCGCCTACCATCCGTTCCCGGACCAGACGTCTTCTCTGCAGTTCCTCCAGTTCCTCGCAGAGGACAAGGCGGTCCACATGCACCAGGATTTCCAGCTCCTCCAGTTCCGCATGCTCCATAAAAATAGAGAGTGCGTTCAGGATCTGACGCTGCAGCGGTGTGATGCTCCGAAGTCTCGCCTGAATCACATACTCGCTCTGCTTCGGGATCGCTGCCGCATCCCAGCCCTGATCCCGGACCATACTTAAAAGATCCATCAGGAAAAATGCATTGCCTTCCGTGCGGCGGTAGATTTCCTCCGTAAGAATATCCGCCGTTCCCACCGGCAGTTCCGCCCGGACGATCTCTTCCGATTCGTCCCGTGTAAAGGGCTGCAGCGTCAGGAACATCACCCGCGAATTCCGTTCAGCGCGACGCAGGAAATCCAGATTCTTTCCCTCAAAGATGGAGCGATACGTTCCGATAAAGCAAAATCTATCATCCCCCAACTCCAGAAGGAGCCTCTGCAGCAGCTGACGGCTCAGATCATCCATCCACTGCATGTCATCGATCAGGAGGACCATTTTTTTCTTTGACAGCATCTCCCGCATCATGGCGATCACACGGTTCTCCCAGATCGCGTAGCCGGACGTCCAGAAATTCTGTATGTTTTCCCCGTTACCCCGGAGTTCATAATCGGAAAAAGGATTATCCAGCAGATTCCTGTACTCCAGTGAAAGATCCAAATCCTTCTCCTCCGCATAGTTCTTCATTCGCTGGAACCACTCGCGGAACGCCTTCAGAGAGTACTCTTTTTCGGTTTCATAACAGTGCGTGATAAAGGAAATGATCCCCCGTTTTCTGTGAGAGCGGGACACATGGGACAGTAATGCACTTTTTCCCACGCCCTGTTCTCCCATGATCACAATGGACTTTGCTTCTTTTCCGGTAGCGAACTGTTCCAGGCAGCGGCTGATGGTATAGATTTCCGAATACCGGCCATAAAACCGGCCCTCTCCGGTATTTTCCTGTCCGGCGTCGTCCTCCTTCAGGCGCAGGATCTGCTGATAAAGCTGCACCAGGTCCTCTCCCGGTTCCTCCTCCAGTTCCTTTTGGATCCTTTCACGATACTCGCGGTAGGAACGGAGCGCCATCGTGTACCGTCCACAGCTGGTGTAGGCCTCCATGGCTTCCCGGATGACCTCCTCTTCCAGGGGTTCCAGATTCTTCCAGGCGGTAAGGACCTCATGAAGTCGTTTGGCATTTCCGGTCCGGACGGCTTTTTCGATCATCCGTCTGGCGGCCTCGCGGCAGCGGTTCCGCTGCTGCGCGCGGCATTCGTCCACCCACTCTTCAAAACCGGGAGCTCCTTTTACATAGAAGAAAGCCAGAAAATCTCCGCCCTTCAGCAGGACATCTTCATCCTTTTCCTCCCAATCCAGCTTTACAGGAACATTCGGATCCAGGTACAGGCGGTTCTGTCCCTCAGATTTGACCGGTTCCTCCGGCAGCACCTTCCGAAGCTCGTACAGAGCCTGACGCAGATTTTTTCTGCCGACCTGTTCATCACAATTCTCCCAGAACACGTTGATGAGCTCATCCCGGAATGCACTCTTTTTAACGCATAAATAGTATAGAATGCCTTCGGTCTTCCGGTAAGGAAACTGAAGTCTCTCTTCTCCCCGATATACGCCCGGCGTTCCCAGCACCTCGACCCGGAGCACTCCTGATTGATGTTCCATATATCCTCTCCTTCCGCACATATGTTGGTCGCAGAGGGATGTTTCCCCATTTTGTTGTCTGCAGGCAATTCAACGATAAAAATCAAGATATGCCTAGATAAAGTAATTGCCGGGAACGTCCCGGTCCCCGGCAACCATTCTGTATATCATTTTGTCATAATTCCACTGCAATTGCAAGCCTTTTCTGTGCTTTTTTGCTAATTGCAGAAATATTCTTACATAGCGTTGCTATTGTTACAGAGATTTTTACAGGGATCCGATGGTTCCGATCGCATCTTCCACGCGCTCGATCAGTGTCTCGTTGGTGATCACGGACTCGCAGCGGTTGATGTCATCGTACAGCGGTCTGTCTTCCACCAGCTTGTCGCAGACTTCACGGATCACTTCATACGCGGCCTTCGTTCCGTTTCCTAAGAATTCCGGTCCATAGCCAAGGTTCTTCAGCAGATCCACCGCCTGGCAGCCGCACATCAGCTCCATGGCCAGCACACGGCGCACATGGCGCATGATGTCTCCGGCCTTTCTGGCCGCGATGGTACCCATGCTGACATGGTCTTCCTGGTTCGCGGAGGAAGGAATGGAGTCTACGCTGGCCGGATGTGCCAGCACCTTATTCTCGGATACCAGCGCCGCCGCGGAATACTGAACGATCATGAAACCGGAGTTCAGGCCGCCCTTTTCCACCAGGAAGGCTGGGAATCCGCCGATGGCCGGGTTCACCAGACGCTCGATCCGGCGCTCGGAAATGTTCGCAAGTTCAGAAAGTGCGATGCCCAGGAAATCGAAGGCCAGTGCCATGGGCTGTCCGTGGAAGTTTCCGCCGGAGATACCCTCTTTGGTATCGGGGAAGATGATGGGGTTATCCGTTACGGAGTTCATCTCGGTCTCGACTCTCTTCTTCACATAGCGGATGGCGTCGCGGCTGGCACCGTGCACGATGGGCGCGCAGCGAAGGGAATAACCGTCCTGTACGCGGATCTCGCCCTGGCGGGTCACGTTCTTGCTGCCCGCAAGGAGCTTGCGCAGATTTTCAGCGGATTCGATCTGTCCGATATGAGGACGGACCTCATGCAGCCGGGGATCCAGGGCATCAATGACACCACGGTTGGCCTCAAAGCTCATGGCTGCCGCGATCTCAGAGGTCTTTACGATCTGGATGGCGTCATACAGGGTCAGGGCGCCGACAGAGGTCATGGCCTGCGTGCCGTTGATCAGGGCCAGGCCTTCCTTGGCGGTCAGCTCGATGGTGGGAATGCCGGCCTGCAGCATGGCGTGGGAGCCGGCCATGCGGAAGCCGTTGAACTCCGCTTCGCCGAGACCGATCATGGGCAGCACCATATGAGCCAGCGGGCACAGGTCACCGGAAGCGCCCAGGGATCCCTTCTGAGGGATAATAGGGGTAACGCCGCGGTTCAGCATGGCGACCAGCGTCTCTACGGTCTCCAGGCGGCAGCCGGAATGGCCCTTCGCCATGTTGTTGATACGCAGCAGCATGATGCCTCTGGACACATCGCGGGGGAAAGGATCGCCTGCGCCGACCGCGTGGGTCACGATCAGGTTGCGCTGCAGCTGACGGCACTCATCCTGAGAGATCGTGACATCAGAGAATTTTCCGAAGCCGGTGGTGATACCGTACACGACTCTGTTTTCCGCTACCAGCTCATCGACCACCTTGCGGCAGGCAATGATGCGCTCTTTGGCATCATCCGAAAGCCCTACAGGGGCGTTTTCACGGCAGACAGCGACCAGGTCATCCAGTGTCAGGTCATTACCGGTAATGATAATCTTTCTCATAGTAATTGCTCCTCCGTTATCATTTGTAAAAATCGATCTAAATATTCTTTTTATTGTTTAAGCAGGGGATTCGGACTTTACTGTCGAATCATTCACTTATTACAGAGAACCGATGACGCCCACGGCCTCTTCCACGCGGTGGATCAGCCGCTCGCTGGTGATCGTCTCCTCGCAGTGGTTGATGTCTTCGTACAGCGGACGATCTTCCACCAGTTTCGGGCATTTCTCGCGGATCACCTCGTAAGCCGCTCTGGTGCCCGGTCCCAGACAATCCGGCCCCCAGCCCAGATTGCCCAAAAGATCCACGGCCTGGCAGCCACACATCAGCTCCATCGCCAGCACGCGGCGCACATGCCGCATGATGGTACCGGCTTTTCTGGCCGCGATGGTTCCCATGCTGACATGGTCTTCCTGGTTCGCGGAAGACGGGATGGAGTCCACGGCCGCAGGATGGGCCAGCACCTTGTTCTCCGATACCAGTGCCGCTGCCGAATACTGAACGATCATGAATCCGGAGTTCAGCCCGCCATTTTCCACCAGGAAGGCCGGGAAGCCGCCGATGGAAGGATTCACCAGACGCTCGATCCGCCGCTCGGAGATATCTGCCAGCTCCGCAAGGGCGATTCCAAGGAAATCAAAGGCAAGCGCCATGGGCTGTCCATGGAAGTTGCCGCCGCTGATGGCCTCATCATCATCCGCATAGATGATGGGATTATCCGTTACGGAGTTCATCTCTGTTTCCACCCGCTTCTTGGCGTAACGCATCGCGTCGCGGCTGGCGCCGTGCACGATCGGGGCACACCGGAGCGCGTAGCCGTCCTGCACCCGGATCTCGCCCTGGCGGGTCACATTCTTACTTCCCTGCAGCAGCGTACGAAGGATCTCGGCTGTCTCTTTCTGTCCGATGTGAGGACGCAGTTCATGAAGCCTGGGATCCAGGGCATCAATGACGCCGCGATTGGCCTCAAAGCTCATGGCCAGTGCGATGTCCGCCGTCTTCATGATCTGGATCGTATCATACAGGGTCAGAGCGCCGACCGCCGTCATCACCTGTGTTCCGTTGATCAGGGAAAGTCCTTCTTTATATGTCAGTTCGATCATCGGGATCCCGGCAGCCTTCATTGCCTCCGAGCCGGACATCTTATGTCCCTGGTACCATGCTTCCCCCAATCCGATCATGGGAAGCACCATGTGGGCCAGCGGGCACAGATCACCGGAAGCGCCCAGCGAACCTTTTTCCGGCACGAACGGGGTCACGCGTCGGTTCAGCATTTCGATCAGCGTCTCAGCGATCATCAGACGGCAGCCGGAATAGCCCTTTGCCATGTTGTTGACACGCAGAAGCATGATCGCCCGGACCACGTCCTCCGGGAACGGATCGCCCGCGCCGACCGCATGGCTTAAGATCAGGTTACGCTGCAGCACATGGCACTCTTCCGGGTCAAGCTGTGTCTCGCCAGCTGCGCTGAAACCGGTCGTTACGCCGTATACTTTCTTTCCGGATGCCACCAGATCCTCTACTGTCTTCCGTGACGCCCGGATCTTCTCCTTCGATGCCTCGGATAACGCGACCGGTGTGTATTCTCTTCCCACCGACACTACGTCTTCCAGCGTCAGGTCATTGCCCGTCAAAACAATCTCCTTCATCCGCCACGCTCCTTTCTTTCCTGCCAAACATCTGCCCCTCCGACAAATATTTTTGCGCGATGATATCTTTTACATTCATCATAGCGGGAAGGAGGCAAAAAATCGTCAATAAATGCAAATCCGTGTGCAAATCTCATTTTTCCCGGGGGTAAAGAGGGGCTTGATAATTTGTCGTCTTTTCGGTATGATAGGTGGGAACGATAAAGAAACGTCAAAGATCTGTATTTCCGAAAAGGAGGAATTTCCGTGCCAAAGGTGGTAGTTGGAATGTCCGGCGGCGTGGATTCTTCCGTGGCCGCCTTGCTGCTGAAACAGCAGGGATATGATGTGATGGGCGTCACCATGGAAATATGGGGACCGAACGCACCGGAGGCGGAGGACGGCAGCTGCTGTGGTCTTTCCGCCGTGGAGGATGCCAGACGGGTGGCCCGTGCCATCGGCATCCCCTACTATGTATTGAATTTCAGGGATGTCTTTGAAAAGAAGGTCATGCGGTACTTCGCGGAGGAATATGTTCGTGGATGCACGCCTAACCCCTGCATCGCCTGCAACCGGTATGTGAAGTGGGAAGCGCTCCTGGAGAAAGCGCTGGTCCTGGGGGCGGATTATATCGCTACAGGGCACTACGCACGCGTCAAAAAGCTTCCGGACGGCCGCTATACGATCTCCTGTGCCGCGACGGCCGCCAAGGATCAGACCTATGCCCTGTATAATCTGACACAGCACCAGCTGGCGCACACATTGATGCCGGTCGGCGAGTATACCAAAGATCAGGTGCGGGAAATCGCGGAACGCGCCGGTCTGCCGGTGGCGCACAAACCGGACAGTCAGGAGATCTGTTTTATTCCGGATCACGACTACGCCACGTTCGTGCAGAACTACACCGGATCCGATCCCATGACAGGCAATTTTGTCAATGACCGCGGCGAGGTCCTGGGACAGCACCGTGGAATCATCCACTATACCGTGGGACAGCGGAAGGGCCTGGGCGTTACCTTTGGGAAGCCCATGTTCGTAAAAGAGATCCGTCCGGAGACAAAAGAAGTAGTCCTGGGCGAGGCGGCGGAGGTTTTCGGCGACAGACTTATCTGCGATCATCTGAACTGGATGGCCATACCTTCTATTAAGGAAGAAATGCATGTAACGGCGCG
The DNA here is from genome assembly GCA_946537305.1 of uncultured Lachnospiraceae bacterium. Taxonomy (GTDB): domain Bacteria; phylum Bacillota; class Clostridia; order Lachnospirales; family Lachnospiraceae; genus UBA3305. The sequence goes on from CAMNFR010000011.1 coordinate 19,356, forward strand.
CATCCGCTACAGTCACCGGGGCGCTCCGGCACGCATCCGCCCGGCGGGGGTGGACCGCGTGGAGTGCATATTTGAGGAACCGGTGCGGGCGATAACGCCCGGGCAGGCAGCCGTCTTCTACGACGGAGACATTCTGCTGGGCGGCGGCACGATCTGCCGGAATCAGTAAATAACTATTCTCGGAAGGAGAACCCTATGAACGTTAAACAGACCGTCAGCATTCTGCTGCTTACCTTTGCTGTCAGCTTTATCTGCGCCTGCAATGCCATGACCCCCGGGCCAAGCACCACCCGCTCTCAGGCTGCGCCCGTAGTCACGCCCACCACCGAAGTGGCGGAAGCCACCACGGAGCAGGTCGTCGCAGCCAGCACGGAAGCGTATTCCACCTGGGCTGCGGAGACCGGCGTAGAAGAAACAGAGGTCGATACGACTGCCGTATACGTGTACGCCAAATCCGGCGTCAATGTGCGTGACGCGGCCGGCAAAGGCTCCAATGTGATCGGCTCTCTCTCCGAGGGCGAGCGTGCCGAAAAGCTTGGCGAAGACGGCAACTGGGTCATGATCAGCTACAACGATGGCGTAGGATATGTTTACAACGAATATCTGACAGATGAAGAGCCTTAAAGAAAACAACGAGGCTGCATGAAAGAAAGAAATCGGGGACAGATACCTGTCCCCGATTTCTCATTTTTCGCGGAGAGTGTGGGATTCGAACCCACGCACCCCGGAGGGTGACCGCATTTCGAGTGCGGCTCGTTATGACCACTTCGATAACTCTCCATATTGATTTTTATTGAAAAACCGAATCCCCACAAAAGGGATTCGGTTTTCGTGGGGCCGAAGGGGCTCGAACCCTTGACCTCTCGCGTGTGAGGCGAACGCTCATCCCAGCTGAGCTACGACCCCGTATGTTCTCGCGAACGAAAGCTATTATATCACACAGAAAATAAAAATCAAGTCGTTTTTTCAAAACTGTTGAAAAAGTTTCTGATTCAATGTATGATAAAGAAAATTTGTATAAAGAGGACGGATACATGGCAAAAATACTGATTGCAGACGATGAGGCAAGAATGCGCAAGCTTGTGCGGGATTTTCTGGTGCGTGCTGGCTACCAGGTGATCGAAGCGGCCGACGGTGAGGAAGCCGTGGATAAGATCTTTAACGATCACAAACTGGATCTGATCCTGCTGGATGTCATGATGCCCAAAATGGATGGCTGGGAGGTTCTGAAGACCGTGCGGGAATATTCCAAGGTTCCCGTCATCATGCTGACCGCCAAAGCCGACGAGCGCGACGAGCTGAAGGGATTCCAGCTGGGCGTAGATGAATATGTGACCAAGCCCTTCTCTCCCAAGGTACTGGTGGCACGTGTGGACGCGCTGCTGCGCCGTACCGGCGGCGATGCGGAAGAACTCCTCTCCGCAGGTGGCATTGAGATCAACAAATCCGCCCACATCGTGACGATAGATGGTGAACCGATCGAACTCTCCTTCAAGGAGTTCGAACTGCTGGAATATTTCCTGAAAAACCCCGGGCGTGCCCTCTCCCGTGAAATGATCCTGAACAATGTCTGGAATTATAATTACTATGGGGACGCGCGCACCATCGACACCCACGTCAAAAAGCTGCGCAGCAAAATGGGTGACAAGGGGAAATATATTCTTACCGTCTGGGGTCTGGGATATAAATTCGAGGTACCCACAGAGGAAGCCTGATAAATTGCAAATTTCACTGTTATAAAACCATTTACAACCCAAAAAAGAAACCGGGGCCAGCGCCTCGGTTTCTCTTTTTGTAATTCTTACAATCTTACAGTTCTACCTTACCGGTATTCTTTTCATTGATGACATAGTAGGCAGCGCCGTCTTCGGGCTTGATGTACAGCACGACGGACTTGATGGCGCCAACGCGGTGACCCTCTGCCCTATAGGCAGCCTCGACCTTTTCCATGATCTCGCTCTCTTTATATTCCTGACCGGCGAACTGGATGTAGGTCTCACGCAGGGTCAGCTTCTTGACTTCCTGTTTTGCCTTGCGGGTAGCGGCTTCCGCTGCCTTCTTGGCTTCATCGGCTGCCTTCTTGGCTTCATCGGCCGTCTTCTTAGCCGTGGAACGTGCCTTCTTGGTGGTCTCCTTGGCCAGTTCCTTCACGGACTCTACCGTTTCCTTAGCGTTCTCTTTTACAGTCTCGATATCCACATTTTTCTTTTCCATAATAGTCCTTCCTTTCCGAAAAACTTTTTGTTTTCCTGCTGTTAATTTTCCGTTAGTGATACAATAATTTTTACGTATCACTTCACGCATAATGTACCACTTTTCTTTTTCATTTTCAATATCTTTTACGAAATTCGTTGAAACTGGATAGATGTCATAATTTTGTGTTATAAATTCGTCTTTTATCTTCTATTTTCTGTTTTTGTTTCTTATCAATGTCATATTTCTATGGTTTTATCCAAATCAATGTCATTCTTTTATTTTCTGTTTCAGGAACAAAAAAGAGCAGGAAAGGGATTTTTTGCATATTTTACTATTGTAGTAATATGTATTTTCATCCCGTTTCCGTGCTCTTATTTTGACTCTTCTTCATCGTTACCGGAAGGTTACGAAAGGAATAATTTCCTGTTATCAATTCGTTAATCCGTCACTTTTTTCCACCCGTTTTCCCGGTCATAAGCAGTAATTTTGTCTCCGTTTACTACATAGGCATACTGTCCTACATACAAGCCCCGGGCATTGCCCATCCAGCTGTCTTCTGCCTGCAGGGCAAGAGCTGTTTCTCTGGTAAAACCGGCTTTGGCATCATACTGGAAGAAACCGTAGATATCCGATGAGGATCCCAGATCTTCCATTTCCTCCGCGTCCGCGATCTCACTCATCTCTCCCCACCAGGCAAAGCCGATGATATTCTGCCCTTCATCTGCCAGGACCGCCTTGTACTCTCCATCCAGTGCCGGGCCGCCCCAGACATTCTTCAGTAGCAGAGTGTGCTCTGTCTTCATCCGCAGCGGATCACTGATATCAAACATAGAAAGCTTCACACCAAGGAAGTCCCCCGTCTTCGGGTCGGTCTCATAGCCGATGCCCAGCAGCCGGTCATTGCCCCAAGGGTGCAGATATTCCGAAAAGCCGGTGATCTCCAGGGAGCCAAGAAGCTTCGGTTCCTTCGGATCACTGACATCTGCCACAAACAGAGGATCCGTATTCCGATAGGTCACAAAGTAGGCATATTTCCCAATATAGCGCGCCGCGTAGATCACCTCTCCTGGCGCAATATCGGAGATACGCCCGGTCTCTTTCAGCCCGGAATCCAGCATATACAAGGTGTTGATATCCTCTCCGTTCTTTCGGGACGTCGTCAGTACCCGCAGGGTACCATTACCCTCGGAGATCGCAAAGGAATCACGGATGCTGCCCGCAACGCGCCCGTAGGCGCCGGCCCGGATATGTCCGTCGGCATAGGGAAGGGCAATGATCTTTGTCTGCACATTGTCGGATACCCAGCCGCCGTTCCAATCCTCGTAATACAGATAAATCGTACCGCTGCCCACATAAGCCTGCGCGTAATCCGTAAAGACAAACTTGGCATCCAGCGCATGCTCCGGATTTGACAGATCCGCGGAAGCGATCAGCTTACCGGTGCTTCCTTTTTCTGTGATATAGATGCAGTCCGCGGCCACAGGCTTGCCATTTACCCGGGGAATCCAGGATGACAGCGCTTCCTCCGAGAGTGCTTCCTCTCTTTCCAGGTCCGGCAGCTCCACGCTCAGGTCAGAGAACAGGTAGATCTTCTCTCCCACCTTCCGTGCGGTGGAATAATAGCCGTCCTGCTGCAGCACTCCGCGGTAGACAGGTTTTAACGGGTCGGTGATGTCATAGACATACGCCGCCGTAAGCGCACGCTCGGTCGGATAATCTGCCGTGTCATCCAGCAGATTCTGCCAGGTGGTCAGCTCCTCCGGCATCTCATAGCTGTTGCAGATGAGCACCAGGGTGTCGCCATCCACAAAGATTTCCCGCAGCTGTGCGCTGCTGTCTGCTTCCGGCAGTTCACAGAGGACCGATTTTCCGGGACGCCCGTTCCGGATATCCGTAATACGCACGGAAGTATCCTTTGCTGTGTAAATATACTTTCCGTCTGTCTTGACAATATCGGCCTCGTCCACGCCTTCCGTCATTACATTGGTACGGGAATACGTGGCGCTTCCTGTCGCGGTGCTTCCATCAGACGCCGCATCCTCGCTTTTTGCCATGGGTGTTTCAAAACCGTCAATGTCCTGCTGTTCTGCCGGCGCCGCTTCTTCCATGGCCTCATCCATCGCGGCCTCGGTATCATAAAACACATCCCCCATACCCGTATCTATACTTGTCAACTCATCCGTCCAGGCCTGTACACTGTCATAGACCGCTCCGTAGTCTTTGGCGGCCGTGAAGTCCTCTCCCAGGGTACCTGCATCTGCCACGCCCACATAAAAAACATCTGCCATTCCACTGTCAGCATCTTCCGCGGCAGCCGAGCCTTTTCCGGCAGCCGGTACAGCATCTTCCGCCGCAGCTTCTGTAAGCGCCTCCTCTGGTGCAGCTTCCTCGGCGGCTCCTTCCATCACGGCCTCCGCATCCTCCTCAGCTGCCGTCTCCACAGCCGCCTCCTGCACAGGGGCATTTCCTGTGGTCTGCGGACTCTGAAGCCTCGTCAGCCCTGCATAGGCAGCAATGCCGATCACCAGGCAGATCCCGGCCACCGCCAGACGGGGTATAGGAAATCTCTTCTTCGCGGGTTCCTGTGCCGCTTCCTCAATCAACTCTTCATCAATATGGTTCAGACCCTTCCACAGATCCTTTCCGTTCATACGCGCACTCCTTCCTTCGCCAAATACGCCTTCAGGTCATTTCTGGTGCGGTGCAGCGTCACCTTTACCTTGCTCTGGCCGCACCCCAGGCGCTCCGCGATCTCTGCGATGCTGTCCCCAAACCAGTAACGGCGCAGGAACATGATACGCCTCTCCCTGGGAAGCATCCGCAGGAAATCGTTCAGCATCCGCCCCAGCTCCTGCTCCTCCAGCGCGGCCTCCGTGGTGTCGGTCTCGCAGCAGGCATCCAGTTCCTCCAGCAGGGGCACCAGTTCCGCCTTGCGCTTGTCCGCCTGCCCCCAGACAATGCGGTGACAGGCGAGATTGCGGCACACCTTTGCCAGCCAGGCAAAAAAGTGCACCGGACGGGTGGGCGGAATACGGTTCCACGCCGCCAGATACGTATCATTGACGCATTCTTTGGCTTCTTCTTCATGAATCATACGGGCGGCCAGGCGCTGCAGCGACGCGCCGTATTTGATCTGCGTCTGCTCGATGGCCTGCTCATCCCGGTTCCAGAATAAGGTAATGATCTCGAGATCTTCCATGGGACACCTCCCTTCTGAAAAGAAAGTACCTGTGCGAACGGAAAGGTTACAAGAAAACCGGGGAAGACCCCCGGTTTTTTTATTAATCTTGATTATCCGGCTTCATCCACGATGGACGGGTCGGTCAGATCCACGGAAACCAGCGCAGAGACGCCTTTTTCCTGCATGGTGATACCATACAGGCGGTCTGCCATCTCCATGGTGCCGCGCCGGTGCGTGATCACAATAAACTGTGTCTGCCCTTTCAGGCGGTCCAGATAGGCTGCGTAACGGTCCACATTGGGCTCGTCAAGTGCGGCCTCGATCTCATCCAGCAGGCAGAACGGTGACGGCTTCAGGTTCTGGATGGCAAACAGCAGGGCGATGGCCGTGAGCGCCTTTTCCCCGCCGGAAAGCTGCATCATGTTCTGCAGTTTTTTGCCGGGCGGCTGGGCATTGATGATGATGCCGGCCTCCAGAAGATCCTCTGCCTCCGTCAGGGAGAGCTGGCCCTTGCCGCCGCCGAACAGCTCCTTAAAGACCTTTTCAAATTCCGTCTGAATGCGCGCAAAATTTTCCTTAAACTGTTTGCGCATACCCGCTTCCAGTTCACGGATGATCTTTTTCAGGCTGTCGGACGCCTTTACCAGGTCCGCGTGCTGGGCGGACAGGAAGGTATAGCGCTCCGAAACATCCCGGTATTCCTCCATGGCGTTCACGTTGACCGGTCCCAGTTCCCGGATCTTTGTTTTCAGGGTGCTGACCGTCTTCCGGCTTTCGGAAAGCGTTGCCGTGCTCTCCGGATCTGCCGCGGCTTCTGCCTCGGAGGGCGTCATTTCATATTCATTCCAGATGTATTCCACCAGCTTGTGGATCTGGTCATTCAGCCGTTCGATGGAATTCTGCAGACGCAGGGATTCCCGGTCCAGCTTGCTCATGCGCTCGGTCACGACCTCACGATCCCCGAAGATCTGCTGCTGGCTGCGGCTGACCGCTTCTTTGCGGGCGCTCTTTTCCTGCTGATCCTCTGTCAGGATGCGGCAGTTCTCCTTCTCCTTGACGATCTCTTCTTCCAGCGCTTTCTGCTGCGACTCCCTCTGCTCCCGCATCTGTTCGCCGCCCTCCAGGCTTTCGGAAAGGATCAGGCTTTCATCCCGCCGCTGATCCCGCTCTTTGATGACGCGCTCCTGATTTTCGCTCAGGAAATCCGCGCGCTGCGCAAGAGCCGCTACCTCCTGCCGCACCTCGGCGGCCTTTCCGGCGGTCTCTTCCTGCTCCTTCTTCAGTTCCTCCAGACGGGCGGAGGTTTCCTCCGCCTCACCCTCGCACCTGATCATCAGGCGGTCGAGCTCGGAGATGCGTCCGGAAGCATCGCCTCTTTCTTTTTCATAGGCAGCAAAATGCCGGCGCAGCTCCTTTTCCTGCTCCTGCCGCTCCCCGGCGCTCTTCGCAAGTTCCTGCCGGTGAGTCTGCTGCTGATTCAGGTCGATGGAAGCCGTATTTCTGGCCAGTTCCAGCCGGTGCAGCTGTCCCTGGGCCTCTTCTCTGGTACGGACCGCCTCTGCGATGGCCTGTTCCAGGGCTTCCTGCTGCTCTCTGAGTTCTTTGATCTGCTTCTGCAGCGCTTTGCAGGTCTCGCCCAGTTCCTCGATTTCCCGGCGTCTTCCCAGCAGGTTGCTGTTGTTCTTATAGCTGCCGCCGGTGATGGCGCCGCCGGGGCTTAACAGTTCGCCCTCCAGGGTCACCAGATTCAGGGAATAGCGGTATTTAGATGCGATGGCCAGCGCGTGATCGATGGTATCCACCACCAGATAGCGCCCCAGCAGATAACGGGCGATTCCCAGGAATTCATCCTGCGTCTCCACCAGTTCCGAGGCCACGCCCAGGGCTCCGGTTTCCCGCAGTGCTTCCGGGCGCGGGAACGAATCCTTCCCGCGGACACTGGTCAGCGGCAGGAAGGTAGCCCGTCCGTAGCGATTGGATTTCAGATATTCCACCAGGCGCTTGGCCGTGGGCTCATCCCGCGTAACGATATTCTGAATGCGGCCGCCCAGGGCGGTCTCAATGGCCGTCTCGTACTCAGCCTGCGTGTGGAATAGATCCGCCACCACGCCCAGAATGCCGGGCTCCGCGCTCTTTCGCTCCATTACACGGCGGATGCTGCTGCCGTAACCTTCGTAGCGCTCCGCTAGATTCAGCAGGGATTCCCGCTGGCTGCGGCGGGTATGATAATTCTGCTGCGCCTGTGCCAGCCTTCCGCTCACGTTCCGCAGCTTCTTTTCTGCATCCTCTTCCCGGACGCGTGCTTCCCGCAAAATGCCCTTCTGGGTCTTCTCCTCCTGCGCCAGAGACTCCAGGTGCGCCTTTCCCTCCCGGATCAGACGCTCCACTTCCTTCTTTTCAGAGGCAGAATCGGAGGCAGCTGTCTCCAGTGCCGCCAGACGGCTTCCCGTCTGCTCCCACAGCGTCTCAGAGCGCTCCAGTGAAGCGGTCAGCCCGGTCTTCTGCTCCATGGCCTCCAGGTGCTTTTGATGCAGCTGCGCCAGGCGTGTTTCCTGCCGGCGGATCTCATCCTGGATGCCGGTCAGATCTGATTCCAGAGATTCCAATTCTGTCTCCCTGGCCCCCTGCTCCAGCATCAGCTTCTGCTTATCCGCTCGGATCTTTCGGTATTCCTCATCCCGTTCTTCGGACTCGGTCTCCAGCTGCTGCAGACGGGCGCGCACGGTCTCTTCGTTCATCAGGGCCGCCTTCAGCTGCTCCTGCAGCATGCGCACCTGACCCTCCAGATTCTCCAGATGAACCTTCTTTTCACTCACCGCAGTATTCGCGGACGACAGGGCTTCTTCCAACGTGGAGAGTTCCTCGCTCAGCGCGTCATACCGCGCCTTCATAGCCTCAGCCTCGGCCCGGGCCTGCTCCAGGTCATCATCCACGATCTTTTTGTTCTGCTCCGCTTCCGCCAGACGACGGCTGTAATCCCCGGTCTCCAGGGAAAATGCCTGCATGTCGGCCTTCTTCAGTTCTTCTTTATACTTTAAATAAGCGCGGGCTTTTTCCGCCTGCTTTTCCAGCGGGCCTACCTGCTTTTCCAGTTCCTTCAGGATGTCCGTCACGCGGACCAGGTTGCCCTCCTCCGTATCCAGCTTCTTCTGTGTGATCAGCTTGCGTTTCTTAAACTTAACAATGCCGGCAGCTTCATCAAAAAGCTCCCGGCGGTCCTCCGGCTTATTGCTCAGTATGCGGTCGATCTGCCCCTGGCCGATGATGGAATAGCCTTCTTTGCCCACGCCCGTGTCGTAGAACAGTTCGTTGACATCTCTCAGACGGCACTGCTGTCCATTCAGAAGGTACTCGCTCTCTCCCGAGCGGTAGACCCGTCTGGCCACGGTGACCTCCTCGTAGTCCACCGGAAGCAGATGGTCGCTGTTATCGATCACCAGCGACACGGAGGCATAGCCCTGGGGCTTGCGGTTCTCGGTACCGGCAAAGATGACATCCTGCATGTTGGCGCCTCGAAGCTGTTTCGCGCTCTGTTCGCCCAGCACCCAGCGGACCGCGTCCGCCACGTTGCTCTTGCCGCTGCCATTTGGCCCCACGATGCCCATTATGCCCTGATTAAACTCCAGGATGGTCTTGTTGGCAAAGGATTTAAAGCCGATGGCTTCTATTTTCTTCAGATACATCCGGGATCTCCTTCTTGCAGTGCCAGGATGGCCTCATAGGCCGCCCGCTGCTCCGCGGCTTTTTTGCTGTGCCCGGTTCCGCTGCCAAAGCACTGTTCTCCGACCCATACCCGGACCGTGAACATCCGGTCGTGCTCCGGCCCCTCTTCACCGGCCAGTTCATAGCGCAGCGGAGAAAGATTTCTCTGCTGCACCACTTCCTGAAGGATGGTCTTGCTGTCGTAAAAGAGTTTCCTTTTTTCAATATCCGCCATCACAAAACGGCGCACAAATTCTTTTGCATCAGCAAAACCACCATCCAGATAGATGGCGCCGATCAAAGCTTCCAGCGCATCAGAAATAATGGAGGGGCGTTTTCTTCCGCCGGTGGCCTCCTCCCCCTTGCCCAGCTTCAGGTATCCGGCCAGGTGAATGCCTTCCGCCACGTCCGCCAGGGAAGGTTCGCAGACAATACTCGCGCGCAGCTTTGTCAGCTCTCCCTCCGGATGATCCGGATATTTCTCAAACAAAAATTCACTGGAGGAAAGTTCCAGAACGGCATCCCCCAGGAATTCCAAGCGTTCATTGCTTGCCAGACGGCTGCCGGCATGCTCGTTGGCGTACGAGCTGTGGGTCAGCGCCTGATCAAGCAGGGACGGATCGTGAAAATGGTATCCGATCCGTTCCTGTAATTTTTTGTACATGTTGAAATACTCCATACTCATTATAATATATGAAGAAAACTACTCTGCCTTTCGAATAGCTTCAAAAGCGTCGCCGACGGTCACAATGCTTTCCAGCACGTCATCCGGGATCTCGATTCCAAGTTCCTCCTCCAGCTGCATGATGATATCCATGCGGTCCAGGGAATCGGCCTCCAGATCATCCGCGAAGGATTTCTCTTCGGTCACTGTGGCGGGATCAATATCCAGTACGCCGGCTACGATTTTCTGTAAAGTTTCAAATTCCATATTATTTTCCTCCTAATCATTATTTTCCGTCAGACTGGTCCGGATCTTTCCGGCAATATCCTGCTGATGGAAAGTGATGCACTGTAAAATAGAGTTGCGCACTTCTTTTGCCTTTGCGCTCCCGTGGGTCTTCACCACCAGACCATTAAGGCCTAACATAGGCGCCCCGCCGTATTCCGTGGCATCCAGCTCCTTTAAGGTTTCCTTTAAGGCGGGCTTTACCAGCAGCGCGCCGATCTTTGACCGAAGGCTGCTCATCATGCCCTGCTTGACCTTGCCCAGGAGCGCAGAGGCCGTTCCCTCGTACAGCTTCAGGATCACATTGCCCGTAAAGGCCTCGCACACAATTACGTCTGCGCCGCCGTGGGGTATTTCACGCGCCTCAATGCTGCCGGTAAAGTTCAGGTCCTTGCAGGCCTTCAGCAGGGGGAAGGTCTCTTTGACCAACGCATTCCCCTTTTCCTCCTCCAGACCGATGTTCACGATAGCCACACGAGGCTGTTTGACGCCCATGACATGCTCCATATAAATGGAGCCCATGCGCGCGAACTGCACCAGATGATTGCTGCGGGCGTCCACATTGGCGCCGCAGTCGATCAGGAGCGCCACGCCGTTCGTCGTGGGAATCAGAGACGCCAGCGGCGTGCGGTCGATCCCGCGGATGCGGCCGACCAGCAGCTGTCCGCCCACCAGCACGGCGCCGGTGCTTCCGGCGGACACGAAGGCGTCCGCCCGGCCTTCCCGGATCAGCTTCTGACCCACCACAATAGACGAATCCTTCTTGCGGCGGATGGACTGTACCGGCGGATCACCGGTCTCGATGACCTCCGTCGCGGGAACGATGGACAGCCGGTCCTGCGGATAGCTTCCGGTCAGATACGGCTCGATCGCCTCCGGACGCCCTACCAGCAGTACTTCTACCTCTTCACTTTCCCGCAGAGCCTGCAGGCTCCCTTTTATGATTTCCGCCGGGGCGTTATCACCACCCATGGCATCCACAGCAACGCGGGTCCTCTCACTCATAGGGATCACACCTCCCGAAATGAAAATCTATAATTGTACGAACTCAAGGGCAAACAGCCCGGCACAGGCCAGCAGAAGCAGCAGCATGCCCGGGTTCAGGAACGCCAGATGCTCCCAGCGGTGATGCGGCAGCCTGATCCAGCCCCGAAGCAGCCGGAAAGATCTGCGGCGTCGTATCAGCATGACAAACCCTGCCACCGCAAGCCCTAATTCCAGAACGGCCCATATTCCTAGCAGGAAATCCGAATTCTCCTGCGTAATGGCGACCGGCAGCACGCCGAAGAAAAAGTTCACGAACATATGCAGTACGATGGTATACCGCAGGCGCCCTGTGCGCAGATAAATATAACCAAACAGCAGTCCCACCGCAAAAGCGTAGAAAAGCTGGCTGAAATTCCCATGGAACAATCCGAACAGAAGCGCCGAAATGATCATAGCCGGGCGGTCGCCCAGGCGGTTCAGCCGGTCGATCAGGAGCTTACGGAATACGAATTCCTCCCACAGCGGCGCCGCGATCACAACAAAGACCAGCGTGTAGGCCAGGGAATAATTGCTCATCATATCTTCCACCGGATTGGTTATCGGCAGGCCAAGCAATCGATTGATCAGAAAGTTCACGCCGTACCCCAGCAGATTTCCGGCAATCAGCAGAAAACAGGCGATCATCAGCAACTGGAAAAAGTCCTGTGCAGAAAGCGTCTTCTTTTCCATAGGATCCGCCGGCACGCGGGAAATCAGGATAGCACCGATGGGAAACGCAATGAAATACTGCCCGACTGCTGCCAGAATGCCCCTCGCATCCGCATCTGCCACCATATCAGGCCACAGCAGCGAAGCCGCCGCCAGCAGATCATAGCCCGCCAGAACCGTAGAGAGCAGCAGGAAGAAAAGTCCAAAGCACATGACCGAGATCCGCCACCGCTCCGTCTTTTTATTCAATGGTTCCAGAACGCATCCCCTCCCTTCATACCTGTATCTGAATTATTATACCCTGTCCTCTGTACTTTTTCAAGCGCATTCCTCTTCTTTACTGTCTTGATTCATTAACGAAGCTTCCCGCCTGTAACGTTTATAATGCTTGCATCTTTTTTCGTTTTTTCTTATAATCATAGAAAGCGAAGAAAAACAGGGAGGTATCCGCTATGATCACTGCCAACTTTCTAAAGGAGACCACCAACAAAAGAATCATCGAAAAGCGTGACAAATTTTATGTCATTGAATATCTGAAGAATCTGAGCGATGACCCGGAGGAGGCGATGTTCTCTTATTTTGCCAGCCAGATGAATGTCCGCAAACGGCAGCTGGCGATCAACCTGCAGGATGACGATGTGGTCGTGCAGGCCGGTTCCATGGAGTGGATGGCCGGCGCCCTGAAGGTATCTTCCAATGTCAAGGGCGTGGGCGATCTGACCAAAAAGCTGATCGGCGGAAAGCTGACCAATGAATCCGCCATCAAGCCGCGTTATACCGGGAGCGGCCTGCTGGTGTTAGAGCCTACCTATCGCCACATCCTTCTGGAGGATCTGGAGGACTGGAACGGAGAAATGGTCCTGGAAAACGGCCTTTTCCTGGCCTGTGACGGAGAGATAAATATCCGCACCGTGGCCCGCAATACCATTTCTTCCATGGCCCTGGGCAATGAAGGAATGTTCAACTGCATGCTGCAGGGCAGCGGCATCGTAGCCCTGGAAAGCTATATTCCTCGCGAAGAACTGGTGATGATCGACCTTCGGGATGATGTGCTGCGGGTGGACGGCAACTATGCCATCGCCTGGAGCCAGTCCCTGAAATTTACCGTGGAAAAGACCACCGCTACCTTTGTGGGCTCGGACATCTCCGGGGAAGGCATGGTCAACACGTACCGCGGCACGGGCCGAGTCCTTCTGGCCCCCATCCGGGATCGTGTACCTATCACCAAATGGGAAGTCAATGAGCGGAGCAGAAGAGCCAAAAAAGAAGAAGTTGAAAACGACTATCACGAAGAGGAGGAATAACCGGCTATGATCAGGATCGGGATTATCGGCACGGGTACCATATCCACCGCGCTGGTGACAGGCTTTTTGACCTGTGAGGAAGGCACTGGGAATTATCATTTTTATCTTTCTCCCAGGAACACGGCCAAAGCGGCGGCCCTGAAGGAGCGTTTTCCGGATGGTGTGACGGTCTGCGAAAACAATCAGGAGGCCGTGGATGCCTCTGAGTGGGTCTTTTTGACCGTACTGCCCCGCCAGGGAGAGGAGGTCATCTCTCCCCTCTCCTTCCGGGAGGATCAGAAGATCCTAACCATCATGAGCGATCATCCCGTGGAGCGGGTACAGGAGTGGACCGCGCCGGCATCAAAGATCGTGCGGATGGTCCCTCTTCCTTTCGCCGCCCTTCACATCGGGCCCATCGCCATTTATCCGGAGGATTCGGAGATCCGGCAGATGTTCACTCCGCTGGGAGAGATCATCTCTGTGCAGGAGCAGGGACAGCTCTCCATTATCTCCGGCCTGACCGCCATCATGAGCGCCTATTACCACCTGATCTATGATGTGACAGACTGGGGCTGCGAGCAGGGGCTGCCGGCCGAAGCCTCTCTGAAATATATGACCGCATTCTTTGAAGCGCTCAGCCACAAGGCCGCGCTGGCCCCCGACGGGGACGTGAAGGCACTGGCCTACGAGATGACGCCCGGCGGCCTGAATGAGATGGCTTTAAAGAACCTGCTGGGGCACGATGCGTTCCGTCTGTGGCGAGACGCCCTGGATGAAGTCATGGCCCGTCTGAACGCCCACGCGTAAGACGGAGACAGGGGACGGACCTGTGTCTCCCTGTCTCCTATTTATGGTAGGGCTCGCCCCGTGCGATCTTCGCGGCGCGGTAGATCTGCTCTGCCAGGATGACGCGCATCAGCTGATGGGGATAGGTCATGCGGCCGAAGCTGATCTTCCGGTCGGCACGGGCCAGCACGGCCTGAGAAAGCCCTAGGGAACCGCCGATCACAAAGATCACGTGAGAGGTCCCCGTGACCGCCAGCTTTTCCAGGCGGGCGGCAAATTCCTCGGAGGAAAGCAGTTCTCCCTCGATGGCCAGCGCGATCACATACGCGCCGTCCGGAATCTTAGAAAGCAGACGCTCTCCTTCTTTTTCTTTGATCTGTATATTTTCCGCCGGAGATGCATTCTCCGGCGTTTTTTCATCCGCGACCTCTTCGACGGTCAGCTTGTGATAGCGGCTCAGCCGCTTTTCATATTCGGCCAGGGCGTCGCGCCAGTATTTTTCCTTGCATTTGCCCACCGCCAATATGGTGATCTTCATTGCATCTTCCTCCATTTTCTGTTACAATCATTTCCGTAGTCCGCTGACAGGAGGTGAGAGCATGCCCTACTGGGAGGCGCTCGGACGCGCCATCGTTACACAGGAATCGCAGGAATACGCAGAGGCCATCGCCCGCTTTCTGAATGATGAAGGGATCGATGCCACCATCACCCGGGATTCTTCCTCTTTGCTGTACACCGTGACCGTTCCCAAGGACCAGGAGCCGGACGCCGGACGCCTGATGGAGCGCTACCACCTGCAGGCCAGGCCGGCCGAGGAGCAGGCGGAGGCGTACCGAAGACAGACGCTCTCTCCCTCGCCCAGCTTTGTGCCGTCGGAGGAGAAATTCCGCACCAGCACCAATTCCTCCTTCATATTTGTGATCTGCGGCGCCGTTATCTTTGTCATGGCGCTGGTCCACTTCTTCCTGATCATCTATCACGTACAGGAAGGGACCATGGATGACTGCGTGCTGGAGCTGATCCTCGGATTTATTTTTCTGATGTTCGGCATCACCACCCAGCAGAAGGTCCGCATCATGAAGGACAAGATCCTGGAAGAAAATGCCTTCAATGATCAGCTCATCCGCTGGTTCACGCAGACCTACCCGGCGGATTATCTGGACCGGCTGATCCTGGCCGCCTCGGATGACCAGGACATCCCAGAGGAGGAAATGTTCTTTCTCCGCCGCCAGCTCATTCACGATAACATCCTGCGGGAATATGATATTAAGGACACTGCCTATCTGGATTATATCACAGATCTCATCTACAAGAAACTATATGTACCAAATGGAATGACGGCCGCATAGGGCCGTCATTTTTTGATCCTTATGATTTTTGTTCTTTTGCGAAAGCCTCCCTGGACTGTTCCACCTTCGCCAGGAAATCATCTACCACGGCGGCTCCCAGATCCTCCCGGAGCATTTCCAGCACACGGTTCCTGCCGATATCCCGGATAGCATTCCGAATATCACCGGAAGCGTCATAGATCTCAATGCCCTCGGAGCGCAGCTGCTCTACCAGCTTTTCATTATCCATCGGCTGCTCCTGCACCAACTGCGCATCCATTTCGTTCAGGAAGCGGTGCAGCAGCTCTTTGTTCTCATCGGACAACGCCTGATACTGCTCCTCATTCATCAGGTAATTATTGATCATCAACACGTGATTGGTCAGGATCACCTGGTTCTGGAGGTCCGAAAGACCGGTGGATACCATGTAGCCCAGGGGGTTTTCCTGTGCCTCCAGCAGATCCTGCTGAATGGCCAGGCGCGCCTGATTAAAGTTCATGGAGATGACCGTGGCGCCCAGCGCCTGCCAGAAAGCCATCTGATACTTGTTCTCCATGGTGCGCAGCTTCAGTCCCTGCAGCTCCTCGCGGGAGCGGACCGGGCGATTGCTGGTCAGTACGCGGTAATCAAAGGCGGAACTGGCCAGAAGCCTAATCCCATGCTTCTGATAGTAGGACTGCAGCGTCTCCATATAGTAATTGTCAATGAAGTAATTGTACTCCTCAATACTGTCAAAAAGTCCCGGGACATCCAGGAGAGCCGCTTCCGGCACCACGCTGATCTGATAGGAAGGCACAGAATTGATGATGCACAGTGTCCCTTCGCTGACTCCTTCGATCAGTTCCAGATCATTGCCCAGGCTGCCGTTAAAGTAGCCGCGCATCTGCAGCTTCCCGCCGGACCACTCGGAGAGCTTGCGGGTATATTCATCCCACAGCCGACCGCGGACGATGTCCTCCCAGTTGCCGGAGGTGGCCATGGAGAGGTAAATGACATCCTGCGGAGCCTCAGCCTCGGCGGAAGCTTCTTCCGTGGCGGAAGGCAGCGCCGGATCTTCCTGCGAAGCCTCAGCCTCGGCGGAAGCTTCTTCCGTGGCAGAAGGCAGCGCCGGATCTTCCTGCGAAGCCGGTGACCGGCTGCATCCGCCAAATACCAGCAGCAGGATCAGGAACAGCAACAGTGCTGCGGTTCGCATACCGCTTTGCCTCATAGCTTCCTCCTATCCATCGTGACGGCGGTTCTTATCCCGGAACTGGCCCGGTGAGATGCCGGTAAACTTTTTAAATACGCGGCTGAAGCTCTGCGCGGAGTTGAACCCGCACTTATATCCGATCTCGGAAACGCTCTCAGCCGTATCCGTCAGGAAGCGCTTGGCCTGCTCTACACGGTACTGGCTGAGGTAGGTAGAGAATCCACCTTTATTGACCTCCGCAAAGATCCCGCTCAGATAAGGGGCCGAAATGCCCACCGCTTCACTGACCTCATTCAGGGAGAGATTGCCATCCGCATAATGCTCTGCAATGTACTCCATGGCGGTATCCACATATCGGAACCGGTTCTTTCTGCTGTTGGTATGAATTGCTTTTACTGACATCTGAAACATCTCCTGAACCTGTCTTTTCAACTGGTCTAAATCCTCTCCCGCAGATACATTTCCTGCGGAAGCGGTAAACTCCATCTCCTGTATCTCCTCCGGCGTTACATGGGCTTTGATCATCCGCTCCATGAGAACATCCGTCATTTCCTCCAGATAAGCACTGCGGTTTTCCGGGCCGGTGGCGCACACCTCTTCAGCCAGCTCGGCAGCGGTCTGCAGTGCATCCTCCAGACTGTCCTTTTCCGCGCTTTCCGCCAGATGCTCAGCCCGTTCGGAAAAATAACGCTGCCCGAAATCATCCGGGCGCTGCGCTTCCGTTTCTTCTCCCCGCGCCTGATATCCCAGCCAGGTCACTTCCTCAGAGGCTTCCCGATAGGAAAAGCGAAGTGATATGATTTCATTGTATGTCTTTCCCCTGCCGAAGATGACCGTATACGGAAGACTGCGGATGCTCTGGCGGATCTCCTCCATCTTATCCTGCACCAGTGTCTTCATGCGGATCACAGATACATCCTCTGTCACACAGAACAGGATCGCCAGATGATCACTGTCCGTAAAGAAGGACACCATCAGATATTCTGTCGAGGGCTTCTCACGCAGGATGGCCAGAAGGCTCCGGCGGTACAGTTCCTCCTCCACTGTGGAGATCTGACGTTCCTTTTCCGGGATGATCATGCAGGAAAGCGCCAGGTATTTGCCGGTCAGATAGCGGGACAGGCCGATGCCGTCCAGCGTGCGGCGGATATGCTGCATGTCCGTTCCTGTCATCATCAGGATGCCGCGGAAGGTCTGTTCCGCCACATCTTCGGAAATGTGCGCAAGAAGCTCCCGCTGCTGTTCGCTCTCTCCCATCGCGTTCTGGAATGACGTCTCCAGAATATCCAGTTCCGACTGGCTCTGATCGGCCATCAGCGTATCCAGATCCGCTCTCTTTTCCGCCGTAATCTGCATCAGGCGGTTGATAGGCGCATACACGCGGCGGCTGATATACATGGAATACAGCTGTGCAAAGACCACATATACCAACAGGAATGGCAGAAGCGTCAGCAGAACGGCCGCCGGGCTGACCATCGCCTCCATCTTCTCCACATGAATGCCGTAGATCAGATCGTACTGCTCCGATGAATAAAAACGATACCCTTCAGCGTCACGTACCGCAAGATCCGTCAGGGATTCTGCCGTGCGTCCCTGCAGCCATTCCTGCAGGGCAGCCCCCCGCTCCTCTGAAGCCAGTACAATACCGAGATTCCGGTCCAGCAGGAAATAATCGCCCAGCGATTCCTCACTGCCGGCCAGAAAATCCTGCAGGGACGACGTACTGACCTCCAGGAACAACGCTCCTATAAAACCCGGTACGCACATATCTCCCACCAGAAACAGATGACCGTCCCGGTGGATCAGCTTTATATTGCTCTCTTTGGATGCATCCCTTCCGTCTTCCCGGATCGCCAGATAATCCTCTACGAACTGCCGGTCCTCCGAGCTTTCCAGTGATACATAATTTTCTGTGGAACTGTAAATATCCTGTGTCAGCGGCAGATACAGGAATGCTTTGTCCAACATTCGATTCTGATCCACCGCCGTCTTCAGCATGGAGACCACCTGATAGCCGGTGTTGCTGTTCCGGACCTTCGGCGTGACCATCAGAGAGATCATGTCGTTGGAGCGGATCATCTGGTTGATGCTCTGTTCCATGCTCTGCAGAATGATATCAATGTCTACAGAGACCCGTTCCAGCTGCTGCCGGTGCACCTGATTCATGCGCTCCTGCTGGTCGCGGATGACAATGCGGCTTACGAACGCGAACATCAGCACGATCGTGACCACGGACATCACCGTCAGCAGAAAAATCGTCTGGGAATACAGACTTCCGCGGCGTCCCCGGAAGGACTTCCAGAATTTTTTCATATCAGGCCACCCCCATTATGTAGACCAACGCCGTAATGAAGGCGGAACTCAGCAGGAAGGAGCAGGACGTGATAAAACTGCACAGCCCCACATCCCCTTCCACATTTTCCGTAAAGATAGCCGCCAGACTGGGAATAGGTGCAAAAGCGACCAGCACCAGTACCTGCCGCACGACCAGCGGGAAGGGAAGCAGATAATATGCCGCCAGAGCCACCACGGCTCCAAAAGCATATTTCCGGACGAGAACAGATATCGCCTCCCACACATATTCTTTTTCAAAGTGGATCTCGAACATCAGCCCCATCATGAACATGGAGGTAAACGCGTTCGCACTGCCCGTCACGGAACAGATCTCCGCCAACGGCTCCGGCACGGAGATGCCAAGCAGCATCAGAATGATCATCAGAATATAGACCAGCAGCGGCGGGGAGGAAAACAGCTTGGAGAAGATGTCCTTCAGCGTAGTCTTCTTTCCCTCTTCTCCCACCAGGGTCGTGACTGCGATATAATGTCCGCCCGTGCACATAAAGGAATTGCCCGAGTCAAAGAGCGCTGTCACGGCCACACCGGTCGCGCCCATGAACTGCTGGGCAAAGGGAATCATAAAATTCCCCATGTTAAAACCGACGAGAGCAAACATATCCATACAGCGCTTCTTCCGTTCTTTGATGTGACGGGAGGTCACCCAGGCATAAAGAAGCACTAAAATATTCAATGCGAAAGCCCACACGGCAATACCGATCAGCGTGCGGTCCAACTGCTGCCTGGCAAATGAAGTCACCACGGCAGCCGGCAGCGTGATATTAATGGCAATTTTTGCAAGGATCCGGTAATCCGTTTTGCCAAAAAAACCGATGGTCTTCAGGAAATATCCCAGGCCCACCGGTATCAGCATGCCAAGAAGTTTCAAAATAATGGTGGTCATTCTCTCACCTTATATCATCCGGACTAAATCATCCGCCCCAGGTCTTTCATCCAGTTGTCGTTGGGGTTGATGGTCTCGGGAATTTTCTCATCTATTTCGGCATAGGGCCGGATCTGCTTCAGGATCACGGGGATCAGCTTTTCCGGGTCCGCCAGCTGCCGATGGATCACGAACATCCCCTCTTTGGTGTAGAACTCAAAGGGATAAGGAAGGGACATCCGGTTGGGGTTGACCGTCACTTTGGTAAAGTGATGCCACGGGTAGATTGTTTCTTGTTTTCCGTCACAATAACGCAGGCCGTCTTTTTCTACCGTAAAACCGGTGGCAAATCCTCTCCGCACACGGCGGTGATTCAGGATCGCAACCCCCACGGCCAGCGCAGGGAATAATATACAAAATATTATACGTATAATGCCGTAATTTGGATGATCTTTAAAGAGCACATTAAAAACGAAAAAAAACATGAGGGTGATCATCACATTTAACAGCGTATCCTTCTGTAAACGCTGTAAATACTTATCGCTTAGGCCGTAAAAGCTGGCGCTGCGGGACATAATTCTTCCCCTCCTGTTTTATGTTGGCATATATCATACCACATTACATCATTTCTTTCCAATACTGTGAAAGTATTAGTTGTTACCTAAAACTATAGGATTATAGAGCAGTGGGACAGGGTAAAAGCCCTGTCCCACCGGCAAACTAATCGACTGTTTTTACTGCCCGGTGTAGGCGTTGAAAAGTTCGTCTCCTACAACGGAGCGGATGCCGTCCCATTCTTCCTTGGCCGCAGCCTGCATCTGTCCGAAGAGCTCTTCGTTCAGAGGCAGCACGGTGGAACCACCGGCTTCGATGGCCGCGATACGGGCCGCCGCACGGGAGTCAGCCTGATTTCTGGCGTAGGCCTTGGCGCGGAGCACAGCGGCATCCAGCACGGCCTTTTCGTCGTCGTTCAGATTGTTGTACATATCCGCACCGGTGATCAGTGCAAGGATATGAGGCAGATGGTTGGTGGTAACCACATACTTCTGGACCTCGTAGAACTTGTTGCCCACGATAACCTCGTACGGGTTCTCCTGGCCGTCGATGGTGCCGTTCTGCAGGGAGGTGTACACCTCGGAGAAGGCCATCGGGGTCGGATTGGCGCCGCAGGAAGTCCAGAACTTCAGGTGATTATCATTTTCCATGGTACGGATCTTCTGGCCCTTCAGGTCATCAATGGTGGTGACTTCCACGTTGGTGGACAGCTCACGGAAGTTCTGATCCGCAAAGCCCATCAGCTTGTAGCCGCTGTTCTCATACAGCTTGGAGACCGTGTCCATGAATGCCTGGTTATCCAGCGCCTCACGTACTTCATTGATGTCGCTATATACGCAGGCCGCGTCAAACACCGCCAGCTCGGGGATAAAGTTGACCTCCGGCGCAGTGGTCTGTACCACGAAGTTTACGCCGTCCTGAGCCTTAACAGACTCGCAGAGCGCGTTATCGGAGCCCAGGGTACCATTGGCCTGGATGACGATGGTCATCTTGCC
This sequence comes from uncultured Lachnospiraceae bacterium, assembly GCA_946537305.1. GTDB lineage: Bacteria > Bacillota > Clostridia > Lachnospirales > Lachnospiraceae > UBA3305. The sequence goes on from CAMNFR010000011.1 coordinate 40,438, forward strand.
GTCGGAATACTCGTTGACCAGATCCGCAAAGCGCTGTGCGTACAGCTGTGTAACGGTATCCTCGGAGGAATCGGTGCCTAGGAACCAGTTGTAGGTGCCTACGTTCTCGGTATTGATGTTGACCATGTACTTGGTGTAAGCATTGAACAGCTCTTCGCCGCAGACACCCTTGATCTGAGCCCATTCATCCTGTGCAGCATCCTGCATCTCTTTGAACAGATCAGGATTGAAAGGCATAACGGTGGAGCCGCCGGCTTCGATGGCCGCGATACGGTCGCCCGCACGGGCATCAGCCTGCTCACGGGCATAGGCCTTCGCCTGCATAACAGCCGCATCCAGAATGGCCTTTTCATCGTCATTCAGGTTGTTGTACATATCCGCACCGGTGATCAGCGCCAGGATATGAGGCAGATGGTTGGTCGTTACAACGTATTTCTGTACCTCGTAGAACTTGTTGCCTACGATAACCTCGTACGGGTTCTCCTGGCCATCGATGGTGCCGTTCTGCAGGGAGGTGTACACCTCGGAGAAGGCCATGGGCGTAGGATTGGCGCCGCAGGAAGTCCAGAATTTCAGGTGGTTATCATTTTCCATCGTACGGATCTTCTGACCCTGCAGATCTGCAATGGTGTTCACTTCCACGTTGGTGGACAGCTCACGGAAGTTCTGGTCGGCAAAGCCCATCAGCTTGTAGCCGGACTTCTCATACAGACCGTTGATGGTGTTCATGAAGACTTCGTCATCCAGCGCGGTACGGACATCCGCGATGTCGCCGTATACGCAGGCTGCGTCAAAGACCGCCAGTTCAGGGATAAAGTTGACCTCCGGTGCGGTGGTCTGTACCACGAAGTTCACGCCGTCCTGCGTCTTTACAGATTCGCACAGCGCATTATCGGAACCCAGCGTACCATTAGCCTGCACGGTGATGGTCATCTTGCCGCCGGAGTACTGATTGACCAGATCCGCGAACTTCACGGCATACAGCTGTGTTACGGTATCTTCGGAAGAATCGGTGCCCAGGAACCAGTTGTAGGTACCAACGTTATCCAGGTTCACCTCCGGTGCTACATAGGAGACGCTGCTGCCGCCCTGTCCCATGTACTGGGTGTAGGCATTGAACAGATCCTCGCCGGTAACAGCCTTGATCTGATCCCACTCATCGGCAGCCGCTTCCTGCATCTCATTGAACAGGTTCTGGTTGAAAGGAAGGACCTCTGCGCCGCCGGCTTCGATGGCCGCGATACGCTCATCCGCACGGGCATCAGCCTGAGCACGGGCATAAGCCTTGGCCTTGATAACAGCTGCATCCAGAACGGCCTTCTCATCGTCGTTCAGGTTGTTGTACATATCAGACCCGGTGATCAGGGCCAGGATATGCGGCAGATGGTTGGTCGTTACAACGTACTTCTGTACCTCGTAGAACTTGTTGCCAACGATAACTTCGTAAGGGTTCTCCTGACCGTCGATGGTGTTGTTCTGCAGGGAGGTGTACACCTCGGAGAACGCCATGGGCGTAGGATTGGCGCCGCAGCTGGTCCAGAACGCCAGGTGGTTGGCATTATCCATGGTACGGATCTTCTGTCCGGCCAGATCAGCGATCTTAGTTACTTCTTTATTGGTGGACAGCTCACGGAAGTTCTGATCCGCAAAGCCCATCAGCTTGTAGCCGCCTTTTTCGTACAGGCCGTTGACGGTCTCCATGAAGGACTCATCATCCAGTGCCATACGAACTTCGGAGATATCGCCGTATACGCAGGCCGCGTCAAAGACTGCCAGTTCGGGGATAAAGTTAACCTCGGGGGCCGTGGTCTGTACCACAAAGTTCACGCCGTCCTGCGTCTTTACGGACTCGCAAAGGGCGTTATCGGAACCCAGGGTGCCGTTGGCCTGAACCGTGATATTCATCTTACCGTCGGAGTAGTAATTGACCAGTTCCGCGAACTTCACGGCGTACAGCTGTGTTACGGTATCCTCGGAGGAATCGGTTCCCAGGAACCAGTCATACTCTCCGATGTTGTCGACATTTACGTCGATCTTATCCAGATTTTCTGTGTTGTACTCTGCTTCGATAGCCTCAACACCTGCAGCGCCGCCGGTAGCAGTCTGTGCGGAACTGGAGGAACCGCCGACCAGGGTCAGGGAGATGCCCGGGAAACCGATGATGGCGACCAGAGCGACCACGAACAGAGCGATGTAAGGCATAACGTTCTTCGCAACGACCATGACCGGCAGTTCGCCGACACGGCTGGCCACGAACAGGTTGATGCCGATAGGGGGAGTAACAAAGCCGATGGCCAGGTTGACGATCATCATGATACCAAAGTGGATCTCATTGACGCCGACAGCACTTACGATGGGCCACAGGATGGGGGTCAGCAGCAGGATGGCGGGGCCGCCGTCCATGACCATACCTACCAGGAACAGGAAGATATTCACGATCAGCAGGATCATGAATTTGCTGTGGAAAGTGGCGATCATGAATTCGCTGACCATGGCCGGGATCTGCAGCATAGCCATGACCTTGGCGAAAGCGGCAGCGGCACCCAGCACGAACAGCAGCGGGCCGTAGGTCTGTACCGTCTCACGAAGGATCGCGGGGATATCCTGGATCTTCAGGGTGCGGTAAATGAACAGACCGACGATCAGGGCATAAAACACGGAAATGGTAGCTGCCTCAGTAGGAGAAGCAATACCGCCGTAGATGGAGCCCAGGATGATAACGGGGGAAAGCAGAGCCCAGAAGCTGGTGAAGAATACCTTCACAAAGCCCTTCTGACGAAGCTCGGTCACTTCCTTATTGATCTTCTCTTTATCTTCGCCATGTTTCAGGCAGTAGAATACGGCATAGACCATCAGGCAGCCTGCAATCAGGAAGCCGGGCAGGATACCGGCGGTAAACATCTTACCTACGGAAGCCTGGGAGTTGGCCATGCAGTACAGCACCATGGGGATGGACGGCGGAATAATAACACCCAGGGAACCTGCCACACAGACGGTGGAGACCGTGAACTCTCTGGTGTAGCCCAGGTTCAGCAGGATCGGGATGGTCATGGAACCGACGGCTGCCACGGTAGCAGGGGCGGAACCGGAAATAGCGCCGTAGAACAGGCAGGTAACGATAACTGCGCAAGGCATACCGCCGGGGATCTTACCAATAAAATAGGTAAAGAAATCGAACAGCTTACGGGATACGCCGCCGCGGGCCATTACGATACCGGACAGGATGAACATAGGGATGGCCAGCAGCGAGAAGCTGTTGACACCTTCCACGCAGTTACGGATAAAGCTGATCGCCGTGATGGAATCCACGCCCATCAGACCAGGTGCCAGGGAGGCGATGGCCATGGAACCGGATACCGGGATGGAGGCGAACAGGCAGATTACGAAAATAATAAACAATAATGCCGGTGACATATTCGTTTACTCCCCCTTTCTTATTTCGCCGATTCTTCAGCAATGGCCTTTTTCATATCGCGGATATCAAAAAGGATCGACTGCAGATGACGGATGATGGCCAGAATAAATCCGACCACAGGTGCCAGGTAAACGACTGCCATCGGAAGCCGCAGCGCGGTGGACAGCTGATTGTTGGCAATGGTCTGCTGCAGGTAGCTGATCGCCGAAGGGGTCAGATACGCGAACAGGCATACCATGATGACATCGACGATGATCATCAGGATGTAGCGGATCCGGACCGGCAAGGCTTCCAGAAGCATGGTGATCTGGATGTTCAGCTTTTTCCTTGTGCAGAAGCTGATGGACAGGAACGCCGACCAGATAAACAAAAATCTCGTCAGCTCTTCCGACCACGACAGGGAGTTACGGAAGGCGTAGCGCATGATGACCTGCAAGATCATGATACACGCCATGATGCCGCACAGGACAATCATGATGATCTCTTCCAGGTTCTCATCCAACCACTTGATTACTTTCATCACTCTTCCTCCTTTACAGAATGTGATAAAACCGTACCGGAAATATGCCTACAGGCATAATCCGGCTGCAACTATGCCGATTTTATCACTTTCCTAAGGAATATAAAAGAATTACCTTTTATTCTGGTGAACTTTCGTTAAAATTCGCAAAAAATAAATCAATCCGATGAAAAAATGATAACCGCATTTTTCACCGGATTGGTACGTTTAAAGATATGTCAACGAAAAAGCAAAAACATTGTTCATTCTTTATCTATTACGCTTATAGATTAATGTCATTTGCCGTTCCCCGCATGCGATCCATGTGCGCGCGTATGCCGGCATGCTCCGGGAAGACCAGCTCCGGGTCCTCCTGCAGTACCTGCGCCGCCGCCTCCGAGGCCTGCTGAAGCAGTGCGGCGTCTGTAAAGATGTCCGCCAGTTCAAAGGCAAGCTCGCCGCTCTGGCGGATGCCGAAGATATCCCCCGGACCTCGCAGCTTCATATCCTCCTCCGCGATGCGGAATCCGTCATTGGATTGATTCAGGATCTGCAGCCGTTTGTTCTTGGCCGGGTCGCCGGAGCCATCCACAAAAATGCAGTAGGACTGGTGCTCTCCTCTTCCCACGCGGCCGCGCAGCTGATGCAGTGCTGCCAGTCCGAAGCGCTCCGCGTTTTCCACCATCATGACTGTGGCATTGGGCACGTTCACGCCAACCTCCACCACCGTGGTGGACACCAGAATGTGTATCTCTCCCCGCAGAAAGCGTTCCATCCGCTCGTTCTTTTCTTTTGGCTTCATGCGGCCATGCAGCGTTTCGATCACAACTGCCGGCGGTAGAGCCATACGCAGCTTTTCCGCGTAGTCCTGCACATTTTCCGCATCCAGGCCCTCGCTTTCCTCCACCAGCGGACAGATCACGTAGGCCTGCCGCCCGGCCTCTACCTGTTTTTTTAGGAAAGCGTAAGCCTTGGGGCGGTAGGAGGTATCCACGACTGCGTTCTTGATCTTCTTGCGGCCGCCGGGCAGCTCGTTTACGGCGGAAATATCCAGATCGCCATATAGAATAATGGCCAGCGTCCGCGGGATCGGTGTGGCGCTCATCACCAGGATGTGCGGCCGTTCTCCCTTGCCGGAAAACGCCTCCCGCTGATTCACACCAAAACGGTGCTGCTCATCCGTCACCACCACGGCCAGATCATCATACTGCACCTTCTCCTGGATGAGCGCATGTGTACCTATAATGATATCCGCCTCATGAGAGGCAATCTTCCGCAGTGCCTCCCGCTTCTCCTTTGCGGTCAGCGATCCTGTCAGCAGTACGCATTCGGCGGGGATCCCGGCGGCTTCGAATACCTTCCGGAAGCTTTCCAGATGCTGTCTGGCCAGCACCTCCGTGGGCGCCATAATCGCGCCTTGGTGGCCGTTTTCCGCTGCCATCGCCAGCGCCATCTGTGCCAGCACCGTTTTCCCGGAGCCTACATCGCCCTGTACCAGCCGGTTCATCAGGTGTTCTCCGGTGAGATCGCGCCGGATCTCCTCCCACACCCGCTGCTGAGCCCCCGTCAGATCGTAGGGCAGACTGTTTTTCAGATTTTCAGCCCAGAAGATCTTTTCAAAGGAAAAGTGGTTGACATCCCGTTCTCTGGCGTTCTTCAAACGTCTTATCCCCAGAATAAACCAGAAGAATTCCTCAAAGACCAGCCGTCCGCGGGCGTGAAGCAGCTGCCGCTCATCCTCCGGAAAATGGATCTCCCGGAGCGTAAAATTCCGCTCCGCGAGCCCGTAGCGCCGCCGCATGTCCGCCGGGAGCGGATCCCGGCTCAGATCCAGGCCATCCAAAGCCTGGCGCATCCATTTGCGGAATGATTTTGGGGAAAGCTTTCCTCCCAGCGCATAGACCGGCTGCCGCTCTGCCGTCAGCGGCTGATAATCCGCCTCCGAAAACAGGGCCGGCTGCTCCATGGATGGTCCAAACTGTCCTCGCGTAAAACGCCCGCGCACGATCACCGCGTCGCCGCGATGCCACTGATTCTTCAGATAGGGCATTCTGAACCACGTCAGACGCACCCGCCCGGTCCCGTCGGAAAGCTCTGTGGTGGTCAGCATCAAGCGTGCGGTGCGCTTATTTTCCAGGGATCTTGTCAGCATCCCGCGAATAGCGCACACCGTGCCGTCCTTCGCCTCCACCACGGAAACAGGCTCCTCGTAGCGCTCATAGCGGGACGGATAGCGCTGTATCAGATCCCCCACAGACTGGATCCCCATCTTCTGCAGCTCCTCCGCCGCTTTTTCTCCTATTCCCTTGATGGCCGTGATCCGGTCCTCTTCTCTCATGTCCCTCTGCCCCCTGGTCACTCCGTCATGGTAAAAAAGCCGGCGCGGATGCGCCGGCTTCCAAATATCGCATAGTTCTGAACAGTCTCTTCTATTCCACCGATACAATATAGTAGTAGATGGGCTGTCCGCCGGGGTTGACCTCAACCTCGACATCAGGGAAAAGCTCCGCAAGCTTTTCTTCCAGTGCTCCGGCGTCCTCTTCCGTGACATCTGCGCCGGTATAGATACTGATCAGCTCGCTGGCATCATCTACCATGGCGCCGATCATATCCAGGGTCACCTGCTCGATGGAATCTCCAACGGCTAACAGGGAGGAATGATCTCCCAGACCCATGTAGTCGCCCTCGTGAATCTCTTTGTCATCGATCATGGTGTTACGGACGGCATAGGTCACCTGCCCGGTGTGAATATCATCCAGGGCGGCGATCATCTCTTCCGTATTGGTCTCCACATCATCCACCGGTGAGTAGGCGATCATGGCCGCGATGCCCTGCGGAATGGTCCGGGAAGGGATCACCACCAGCTGCTTTTCCTTTTCCAGCTTGGCTGCCTGCTCTGCCGCCAGAATAATATTCTTGTTGTTCGGCAGGATATAGACGGTATCCGCGTTTACCTTCTCCACGGCCGCCAGCACATCCTCCGTGCTGGGATTCATGGTCTGGCCGCCTTCGATCAGGGCGTCCACATTCAGGCCGCGGAAGATCTCCGCCAGGCCTTCGCCGATGGAGACGGCCACAAAGCCCACAGGCTTGCGGGGCTCCTGTGCCTTCTTCTCCGCCGCTTCTTTTTCTCTGGCTGCTTTTTCCTCCGCCGCGATGCGGGAAGCATCTTTGATCAGCTTCTCCTGATGCTCCTCACGCATGTTGTCGATCTTCATGCGGGAAAGGCTGCCATAGGTAAGCGCCCGGGTGAAGACCACACCGGGGTCATTGGTATGCACATGCACTTTTACGATATCGTCGTCAAAGACCATCACGATGGAATCGCCCAGCCCCTCCAGGAACTCCCGGAACGCCACGGCCTCGTTATCGTCAAAGTTGCCCTTTTCCAGATTGATGATGAATTCGGTACAGTACCCAAACTTGATTTCTCCCAGGTCATGGGTATCCGCCAGCACACGCTCACGCACGGCGGCATCTACAGTCTCCGCGGGTTCATCCACGGTCACCACTTCGCCGCGCAGTCCCATCAGCGCGCCCTTCATGACCTGCATGAGGCCCTGACCACCGGAATCCACCACGCCGGCCTGCTTCAGCACCGGCAGCATTTCCGGCGTCTGCGCCAGCACCTCATCGCCGCGGGCGATGATTGCTTCCAGCATCTCCGCCAGATCAGAGGTCTCCGGCACCAGTTCCACGGCCCGATCGGCCATGCCGCGGGCTACAGTCAGGATGGTACCCTCCTTGGGCTTGATGACTGCCTTGTAGGCCGTCTCCACGGCCCGCTGGAAGGCATTTGCTACCATGGCAGGATTGATTTCTTCGGACTCGCGGATCTCCCTCGTAAAACCACGGAGAAGCTGCGACAGAATAACGCCGGAGTTGCCTCTGGCACCGCGCAGGGATCCGGAGGAAATGGCCTTTGCCACATTGGCAAGGGTCACATCCGTTACGGAAGAGACCTCTTTGGCCGCCGACTGGATGGTCAGCGTCATATTGGTCCCGGTGTCGCCGTCCGGCACGGGAAATACATTCAGGTCATTGATCCACTCTTTGTTCTTTTCCAGGTTCTTCGCCGCTGCCAGAAACGCCTGTTTCAGCAGCTGCGCATCTATTTTTCTGATAGCCACTTACTGTTCCTCCCCGGGGATCAGTCGATCACCCGTACCCCTTCCACAAAAATATTGACTCTTCCTACCGGGATGCCGGTAAACTCCTTCACTTTATACTGAACGGTCTCGATCAGATTGTCGGATACAGCCCCGATGCTTACGCCGTAAGAGACGATTACGTGAAAATCTATCTGGAACTCATTGTCTACCAGGTCAACGCTGATGCCCTTGGCAAGGCTGTCTTTTTTCAGCAGTTTTACAAGGCCGTCTTTCATGCTGATGGTGGCCATGCCCACGATGCCGAAGCATTCTACGGCAATGGTCCCGGCATACTGAGCAACTACCTCGGTATCCACCACGATATCGCCCATCTCATTCGTGATCTTACACTTCATTGCGGCTCCTCCCTCTTTGCTTCTTGGCGCCGCCGCCTTCCGGCCGCAGCTTGTTTATTATACTTCAGTATGTGTAAAAAATCAAATCCTTCTTTATGAACAGTGCGTTAAGAAAATACGTCGAATGTATCCCCGTCTGTTCCGTCGATCCAGCTGGGCCGGGGCCAGTAGCAGAAATAGACCTTGCCTACAATGGCATCCTTCGTGACCCAGGTATTATCCCAGAACCGGGCATCCCAGGAGGCATTCCGGTTATCGCCCATACAGAAATAGCAGTCCTCGGGAACGGTCTCCGGGCCGAAATCCTCATCGCCAGGGGTAAACGCATACTCGCGCATTTCCTCCTTTAAATACGGCTCCGTCAGTTCTGTCCCGTTCACGAACACATGCCCTCCGGTGACCTCTACGGTGTCGCCGGGAACGCCGATCACGCGCTTGACATAAGGAGTGCCGGGCTCATCGGGCGCATCGAAAACAACAATGTCGCCCCTGGCAGGTTCCTGGAACCAGTAGCTGCTCTTCAGCCCCATGACCCGCGTCTTGCGCGGAATCGTGTTTTCCATGGATTCCGTGGGGATGGTGGCGTTGATCAGCAAAACGATGCGGATGAGCAGCACGATCACCAGCATTATGATGTAGGGAAGAAATTCCTTCACAAATACAGCCTTCTTACTCAATGGGTGCCCCTTTTCTCTCCCTGCTATAACGCACCAAAGCATCCTGCGGCGATTTCGGCCGCAGGATGCCGTCAGCAGGGAATCCTGTTAATAATTTTTATACTGCGGCGGCCATCAGGCTTCCGCGTCGCCCTCTTTTACGATCTGCGCCAGGGAAGCGATGGTCCCGGCAGCGCCAGCGATATTGGAGGGAATAATGATCTTGGTAGCTTTTCCGTCCGCTGCCTTGGCAAAGGCTTCCAGACTGCGCAGCTGAATGACAGCCTCGTCCGCACCGGCTTCCCGGATCAGACGAATACCTTCTGCATTCGCATTCTGTACCTTCAGGATAGCTTCCGCCTGACCTTCGGCCTCGCGGATGGTCGCTTCCTTCTTTGCTTCCGCGCGCAGGATAGCGGCTTCCTTTTCGGCCTGAGCATCCAGAATAGCCTTTTCCTTATGACCTTCCGCGACCAGGATGGTGGATTTCTTTTCACCTTCGGCCTGCAGGATCTTTTCACGTCTCTCACGCTCGGCCTTCATCTGCTTCTCCATGGAATCCTGGATCTCACGAGGCGGGATGATGTTCTTCAGCTCAACACGATTGACCTTGATGCCCCAGGGGTCTGTAGCAACGTCCAGCTGCGTGCGCATCTGCGTATTGATCAGCTCACGGGAGGTGAGGGTCTGGTCCAGTTCCAGGTCACCGATGATATTACGAAGCGTGGTAGCGGTCAGGTTCTCAATAGCCATCAGCGGATTTTCCACACCGTAGGCATACAGCTTGGGGTCAGTGATCTGGAAGAATACGACCGTATCGATCTGCATGGTAACGTTATCCTTGGTGATCACGGGCTGAGGCTTAAAGTCGATGACCTGTTCCTTCAGGTTCACTCTCTTGGCCACGCGGTCAATGAACGGCACCTTGAAATGTACGCCCACGGACCAGGTGCCAATGTAAGCGCCCAGACGCTCAACGATCATAGCGGTCGCCTGCGGAACGATCTTTACACAGGAAGCCAGCACCATCAGGATAAAGATGACAACGATTAGAATGAAAATGGTGGACAAAAACTGCGGCATACTTTATTCTCCTTCCTTTACAGGGACGACGATTGCTTTGACTCCCTGAACTTCCTTGACCTGGACATTTGTACCCGGTTCCAGCACGCTGCCATCCGCGGATCTGGCGCTCCAGTACACGCCTTCGATCTGGATCTGGCCTGCGGCCTTTCGATTATCGATCCTCTGCGTTACGACTGCCATCCGGCCGGGCATGGTCTCTACATTGGTGCGGATGGTCCGGTCGTTCAGATGCTTGGCCGCAAGCGGCCGGGTGAAGACCAGCAGCACCACAGAGACAGCCATGAACACCCCCAGCTGCAGCGGCAGGCCAAAGCCCAGCAGGCTGACCAGAAAAGCGACCAGCGCTCCGCCCGCGAACCAGATGGTGGTAAGCCCCATGGTAATCAGTTCAATGAAAAGAAGGGCTACTGCTACCAGGATCCATGTGACTGCTCCCATTGTTCCTCCCCCTTTCCTGTATCAGAAGATTGTTATAAAAGGAACTATTGAAAGTATAGCGCGTTTTTTTCAGCATTGCAACTGTCTTCACGGAATTATCACATGTTCACCCTGTTCTACGGATCCAGAGGCATTTTGCGATTTATGACTGATAGAATACCAGGCGGCTAAGGCTCAGGCGGAACTGCTCCAGCATCTCCTCTCCCGGAGAAAAATAGAACAGCTTCGGCTGGCCCTTGCCCCGACAGACCACCATGTATTTATTGGTCCCCGGCAGATCGGAAGCGTAATCCGTAATGGGAAGCTTCCGCTGCAGCCAGGACTGGCACCGAGAAGAATTTGCGGGAGCCATCAGTTCAATGTCCTTCACGGAGACAGAAAAAATCTGCTTGCGGCTTGACCGGTTGAGGATGCGGTCGATGCTGAGCTCCTGTTCCAGAAGCAGATATTCATATTCCACCTCGGAATGGCTGAACAGGTACCAGGCCCCGATGCCAAGCAGGATGGCCGGAACGGCCGCGATCACAGAGACCGCATAAATTCCCAGCAGGCACACAAAAGCCAGTATTCCGCAGAGTATGGCCAGTATACGGTACATCGTATTCGGTCTTCTGGATGCAAGATATTCGGCATATCGCTCGTTCATGTTCTACTCCCTCCCCATTTATACTCCCGCGGAAATGCCGGCGTTTGATTTTGCCAGCCGCTCCCAGAGCAGCGCTGCCAGCCAGAAGGCGGCCGCATCTTCAAATCGTTTAATATCCCTGCCGGAGAGCCGGCAGATTTTTTCCAGGCGATAGTTGAGCGTGTTCCGGTGGACACAGAGCTGTCTAGCGGTCTCCGCCGCGTTCAGTCCGGTATTCCAGAACACCCGGGCCGTCCGCATCAGTTCGCTGTCCGTAAGCACATCCTCCCCGTGTTCTCCCAGGCAGGAATGCAGATACATGCGCGCATCTTCCGGCGAAAGCTGCAGCGCCGCCAGGGTAAGCCCCAGATCCGTATAAAGGCGGACAGACGCGCCGTCCGTAAAGGTGTGCAGCGCCAGGAGACCCATCCTGGCTTCCCGGTAGGCTTCCGGCACGGAAATCGGATCGGTAAACGGACGGCTGGCAGCTATCCGTACCCGGGACATGGTCTCCACCTCCAGGCCGCTCTGCAGGAAATCTGAAGCCTCCCGAAGCCCTTCCCCCGTGTTCCGGATAAGAAGAATGCTCCGCCCCTCACGGTCCGCGGTGCAGGCATCCTCCACCAGCTGCCCGGCCAGGATCCCTCCGGCAGCCTCCTGTACCACGCTCTGCGGCAGTTCATCCCCTTCTACCAGCAACAGAGCGCATCCTTCGGAAATCTCTGCTGCCAGGGAGTTCAAGACATCCTGCATAAGTACATCATCATCTCCCGGTGCATCTCCTTCCTCCAGCAGCCACTGCAGGAGCTGCCCCCGCAAAGACCATGTAGAGACTACCGTTCGGCCATCCTCACGCACAAGGCGCAGGTTCATACCGGTCTCCTCTTTATATTGACGCAGTATCTCTGTCAGTTCCTGACGGTTCATGCTCTCTTTGTATCCTCCGGATGTTGATCCATTCCAATCCATTCAAGAGAAAAGGCCCGAAGAACCGCCGTTCTTCGGGCCAGATCCATTTACTATTATATACAAATCTTCAGGAAATTGTCCAGCAATTTGTCCGGCAATTAGTCCAGGATGGTCTTCTCGGTATCCTTATCGAAGAAATGTACTTTGCTCATATCCAGTGCGAAGGTAACTTCGGAACCGGTGCGGGCAGGCGTATCGGGGTTCACACGGGCGGTGAAGCTGGTGTTCTCGATATCGAAGTACAGGAATACTTCAGCACCCAGCAGCTCATATACACGCACGGTGGACTTCAGAGTAGGTGCACCGGGCAGATCCTTGGCTTCGTACAGATCCTCGGGACGGATGCCCATGGTGGCCTTCTTGCCGATATAGCCCTTGGCTTCCAGCTGCTTTGCCTGATCCTCAGGGACCTGGATCTTGTTGCCGGCGAACTCGGCGATCACATTGCCGCCCTCTTTCTTGATGTCCACTTCTACGAAGTTCATCTGAGGGGAGCCGATGAAACCAGCCACGAACAGGTTCGCGGGCTTGTTGTACAGGGTCTGAGGGGTATCTACCTGCTGTACGATACCGTCCTTCATAACAACGATACGGGTACCCAGAGTCATGGCCTCGGTCTGGTCATGGGTAACATAGATGATCGTGGTGCCTAGTCTCTGATGCAGCTTGCTGATCTCGATACGCATCTGAACACGCAGCTTCGCATCCAGGTTGGACAGCGGCTCATCCATCAGGAAGATCTTGGGGTGACGTACGATGGCACGGCCCATGGCGACACGCTGTCTCTGACCGCCGGACAGAGCCTTCGGCTTGCGGTCCAGCAGATGCTCGATATCCAGGATACGAGCGGCCTCGTGAACGGCCTTGTCGATCTCGGGCTTCGGAACCTTGCGGAGCTTCAGACCGAATGCCATGTTATCATACACGGTCATATGCGGATACAGAGCGTAGCTCTGGAAAACCATGGCGATATCACGGT
>CAMNFR010000012.1 GCA_946537305.1 uncultured Lachnospiraceae bacterium
GTCGATGTCTTCCTGGCTCCATTTTTCGAACTCCAGCTGAGCTTTGTCCGCTCTTGCGAAACAAGCTTCGATGTCGTCGATCTGGTCCTGAGTCAGCTTGGAATAAGGTACGGTCATGTCACTCATTCTGCTCATTGTTTGGGTTCCTCCTTATCTTGTTGTAAAACCGCTTTGCGGCATGAACAATACGTGCGGATTTCGTTGTACGGAATCTTTTCTTTCGCACAATGGAATTATACTATATACGCTTAACATCGTCAATCCTTTATTCATATAAAAGAAATACTTGTTTTATATGAGAATCAACGAATTGCGAATAGATTTTATTTCTATTTATGCTGATTTATTCGATGCCGTTGGCAGCAAAATAGGATTTCGCTACTTCAAGGCAGCGGGCCGCATGACCGGCTACACCGCGGGCTTCGATCTCTTTCAGGTTCGGAAGCTCGATGGACAGCGGGATCTCAGGCATGGCCTTGACCATACCGGCGATATCCATTACGCCTTCGCCGGGATACATACGTCCTTCACGGGCGGTCCACAGCATCAGATCATCTTTGATGTTGTCCAGTACGGGATCTCCATCGGGGCCGGCAGGGCCATCGCACAGATGGATGAAGCGGAAGTACTTTCTGGGGGTGCGGGCCAGTTCCTTGGCAGTCACACCGGCGCGGCCAGCATGCAGCGTATCTACCATAACAAATACGTTGTCGCGTGCCAGATCATCGATCAGGGTGATATCTTCCTGCAGGTTACGTACGCCAGCCCAGGGCAGGAACTCGATGTTGTAGCACAGACCGAATTCTTTGGCCATATCGGCGATCTTGCCGGCGGTCTCGGTGTACCAACCCTTGTCACGGGTCCAGATGCTGCCCAGCACATCGGTGCCGCCCAGCTCTGCAGCCTTTTCAAAGGCGGGCTTGTACTCATCAATGCTCAGGTCAGGACGAACACGTGCCAGTTCGATATCCATCAGGGGCATGTCATATTCCTTCAGCGCAGCCTTGGTGGCCTCGAACAGGGCCGGATCCTTGTCCAGCAGGAACTCGGGCTCGCCGGGCAGATGCATCGGGATGGTTCTCAGGCTGACATAGTCATAGCCTGCTTCTTTAGCAATTTTGATCTGATCCATAGGATTGGTGCCCGGGATCGTCAGATACGCAAGTGAAAACTTTCTGGCCATTGGTAATCCTCCTTCACTGTTTGCCATAGGGTTTCTTTGTCGTAAGACCGTGATTCCATACAACGAAATTCTAGCTGCGTCAAATTTCATCACAATCTCAAAACTATTATGATTATACTAACGGAATTACACATTGTCCAGTAAAATATATTATCATTTCTTCTTTTTGCTTATTTTATTTTTATCTCTTCTCTTGTGGTTTTCATATTATTAACAATTCTTCATCCAATCTTACGGATATTGGATTCCATTTACGTAAAAAAGGCCCAAGATTTCATCTAATGAAATCTTGGGCCGCTGATCAGTTCATTATTTAAGATTCCTCTTCCTCTGTACCTGCATTTTTCACATCCGTCAGGAATGTCTTCCAGGCATCTTCATGCTCCACATAATATCGGGGGCACATTTTTCTTGTGATATCATAATGGCGGATCACTGCCTCCTCCGAAAGACCGTACTGTTCACAAAGCCAGGCGGTCAGCTTTACCAGGGAGGCATAGGTCTCATCCGTAAACTTTCCCTCTTCATCCGAATGGCAGCATTCGATAGAGATCGTGTCCATGTTCCGGTTATTGGAGGCATAAGCCACCTCGCCCAGCGGTACGGCCGCGATCACCTCACCTTCGATGCCAATGATAAAGTTACTGCTGGCCCGGGTCTCATGAGACGCGGAAAGTCCTTCAAAATAATCCCGGCTCTCCTGTGCCGTTCTCCCCGGCACTGCCGTATTATGAATAACAATTCCCCGTATGGTATCCGTAGCGATGCCGGGTCTGGAATAGGAATTGATCGTTAAGTACTGTTCCTGTACATAATCCGGAAGACCGTCTGCATTCACATTCCGCCGGCCGCCCTTCAGAAGCTGCCTCACCAGCATGGTTCCGCCGATCAGGACCACCACAGCCAGCAATACTATGGCAAGAATACGTAAATGTGAACGAATAAAAGAAACCGCACGGCTGACCGGGGTAACCTGACTGGCTTTTTTCTTCCTTGAGATCCGTTCCAGTCTCTCCGCCGCCGAGGAAGCGCCTGCGCTCTTATGATTCCCGGCTGTCTTTCTGGCCGCCGTCTTCCGGCGGATTTCCTCCCACCGGTTCCTGGCACTGGCTCCTGTACGTTTCTCTTCTCCGGCGGTCTCCTCTTCTTCGGGAATCTGCACCGGTTCTTCAACGGTTTCTTCCAGGCGCACTTCTGCCGGCGCCGTCTCCGCCGGTGCTGTCTGCTCCGGTTCCTCCGTTCTGCGCCGTACCGGCCGGGTAGTCATGGACGGATTGCTCCAGTCAAATACCAGGTCATCGTAATTGACCCCCGACCCTTTTCTGTTATCCTGTTCCGACATCTGTTACGCCCCCATCAAAGCCCGAATACCAAAATATGCGACCACCAGTATGCCCAGTGCTATCCGGTAATAGCCAAATACCTTAAAATCTTTTTTGCGAATATAATCCATCAGGAAACGAATGGCAAGGATCGAGACCCCAAAGGCCACCGCCATCCCAAGGAACAGCGCCAGAAGTTCCGGCGCGGAAAAATGCAGGCCGTATTTGATCAGCTTTAAAAAGCTGGCCCCGAACATGATCGGGATGGCCATAAAGAAGGAAAACTCTGCCGCCACCGACCTCGACACTCCAAAGAACATGGCTCCAAGAATCGTGGAACCGGAACGGGATGTCCCGGGGACCAGCGAAAGGACCTGACAGCATCCGATCAGAAGCGCCATAGGCAGGGTCATCTGTCTGAAGCTGCGTACCCGCGGCCGCTTTTCGCCGTTTTTGTTTTCCAGCACGATGAACAGTACGCCGTACAGGATCAGCGTAAAAGCCACCACCTGCCATTTGTAGAAATGCTCATCAAAAAAGTCATTAAAGAGCACGCCCAGAACACCGGCCGGAATGCATCCCACGATCACTTTGACCCAGATTCCAAGGATGTCCTTCTTCTCTTTCTCCGAATGTCGGGGAGAAAAGGGATTGAGACGGTGAAAATACAGGACGCAGACCGCCAGAATAGCCCCCAGCTGTATGACCACCCGGAACATTTCCATAAACTCTTCGCTCAGGGCCATGGGCCAGAAGCTTTCAAACAGGATCAGATGTCCGGTGGAACTGACCGGCAGCCATTCCGTAATGCCTTCCACAATGCCGTAAAAAATGACTTTTATAATCTCGACAAAATTCATGTTCACTCCCTGATATTTTCGATCTGCCAGTCAATGGGCGCTATGCCGTTCTCTTCCAGGAACTGATTGGCGCGGCTGAAATGACGGCAACCAAAGAACCCGTTATACGCAGAAAGGGGGCTCGGATGCGCCGCTGTCAGGATCAGATGACGTGGATTATTCAGCATCCGCGCCTTTGCCTGAGCAGGTCTTCCCCACAGCATAAATACCATCGGCCGATCCTGTGCATTCAACACCCGGATCGCTGCGTCCGTAAATTCCTCCCAGCCGATTCCCCGGTGCGAATTGGCGCGGTGTGCCTGCACTGTCAGCACCGTATTCAGCATCAGTACGCCTTGTCTGGCCCATTTTACCAGATAGCCATTGTCCGGGATATAACAGCCCAGATCCTCCTGAAGTTCTTTATAAATGTTCTTCAGCGAAGGAGGAGGCTCCACCCCCGGTTTTACCGAAAAGCAAAGTCCGTGCGCCTGCCCTACATTATGATACGGATCCTGTCCCAGGATCACCACCTTCACTTCAGAAAGCGGTGTCAGTTCAAAGGCAGAAAAGATCTCATCCGCCGGCGGGAAGACCTGCTGCGTCTGATACGCCTGCAGCACCGTCTGATACAGCTGGCGGTAATAAGGCTTTTTAAATTCCGGTGACAGCGGTTTCAGCCAGTCGTTTGCGATCGCGCCCATAGACACCTCCGGCGGACCTGCCGGTCCGCACTTTATTCTTCCTCAGTCAGCCGCATGGAACAGCCGCGTTCCGTCAGATACTTTTTCAGATCCCGAATCTCCAGTTCCTTATAATGGAACAGGGAGGCTGCCAGCGCTGCATCGGCGCCGCCCTCTGTCAGGGCATCATAAAAATGTTCCTTTGTGCCGGCGCCGCCGGAAGCGATCACCGGTACCGGAACGGCATCGGCAATGGTCCTGGTGAGCGACAGGTCATAACCGGCCTTCGTTCCATCGCAGTCCATGCTGGTCAGCAGAATCTCGCCTGCGCCCATGCGGACGCCGCGCTCGGCCCATTCCACCGCATCCAATCCGGTATCAATGCGGCCGCCGTGCTTGAATACGTTCCAGCCTCCGTCCGGGCGCCTTCTGGCGTCGATAGCCAGCACAACGCACTGGCTTCCGAACTTTTCCGCCGCCTCGGAGATCAGCTCCGGGCGGTCAATGGCCGCAGAATTCACAGAGATCTTATCGGCGCCTTCCCGCAGAATGGTCTTAAAATCCTCGGTGGTACGGATGCCGCCGCCCACCGTAAAGGGAATAAAGACCGTCTCCGCCACGCGGCGCACCATGTCCAAAACGATATTCCTGGCATCGGAACTGGCGGTAATATCCAGAAAGACCAGCTCATCCGCGCCGGCCCTGTCATAGGCCGCCGCGATCTCCACCGGATCCCCCGCATCCCGCAGGTTCACAAAATTGACGCCCTTCACCACACGGCCGGCGTGTACATCCAGGCAGGGAATGATTCTTTTGGTAAACATACGAACACCCTCCTACAGACCGGCAAAAGCGGAAAGAATAGCAAGACCTGTGCGGCTGCTCTTTTCCGGGTGGAACTGACAGCCAAATACATTCCCGCATTCCACCGCCGCATGAATGTGTGTGCTGCCATATTCCGTGGAGGCCGCCACGATATCCTCTTTGCCCGCCTTCAAATAGAAGGAATGGACAAAATAGACATAGGAACCATCCGGGATCCCGGCAAACAGCCGCGTCCCCGAGGTAATATCCAGAGAATTCCATCCCATGTGCGGGATCTTCAATCCCTCTTCCTTCGGGATGGCCAGGATCTTTCCGGGCAGAATATCCAACCCCCGTACGCCCGGCGTCTCATCGCTTTCAGAAAAAAGCAGCTGCATGCCCAGGCAAATCCCAAGCAGCGGTTTCCCGGACGCCGCTACCTCCCGGATGACCTCCGGAAGACCGAACCGGTGCAGGTTTTCCATGGCATCGCCAAAAGCGCCTACGCCCGGCAGGATCACTTTATCGGCGCGCCTCAGCACCTCCGGGTCCCGCGTGGTCACGGTCTCCTGTCCCAGATACGCCAATGCCTTTTCCACGCTGCGCAGATTGCCCGCATCGTAATCTATAATCGCGATCATATTATTGATTTCCTTCCCCGCCAGAGAGCTGCTTTGCCCGGATTTCTTCCCTGGCGCGCATAAGCTCCATGAACTTTTTGGTATTTTCCGCAGGATTCCCGCGGAACACGGCCGATCCGGCTACAAGCACGTTGGCGCCCGCCGCCATGATCGCATCCGCATTTTTCAGCGTGACACCGCCGTCCACTTCGATATCAGTATCCAGCTTATACTTATCTGCGATCTCCCGCAGACCGTAGATCTTATCGATCAGGTACGGAATAAACTCCTGTCCGCCAAAGCCGGGGTTCACGGTCATCAGCAGTACCATATCCGCCTGCGGAAGGATCCAGTCCAATGCCGTCAGCGGGGTGGCGGGGTTCAATGCTACACCGGTCTTCTTGCCCAGCGCATGAATGGCCCGCAGCGTCCGGTCCAGATGTGTGGATGCTTCCGCGTGTACCGTAATAATATCCGCACCGGCCACGGCAAAGGGTTCCAGATAATAGTCAGGGTTTTCGATCATCAGATGGACGTCAAAGATCATATCCGATCTTTTTCTCAGGCTCTCGATCATCGGAAGTCCGATGGAGAGACTGGGAACAAAGTGTCCATCCATTACATCCAGATGGATATAAGGCGCACCCGCGCGCTCCACCGTTTCGATCTCCTCTCCCAGACGGGAAAAATCCGCCGCCAGGACAGAAGGGGATAATTTATAAAACATAAGCACCTCCGACATTGCAGCAGATAAATGGCCCTGCTGTTTTCAGTATTTTCTCCGGTTCCGAAGTTCCTCCGCCATCTGGCAATAGTTTTCGTACCGGATGCGCGGAATTTTACCCTCCCGCACAGCATCTTTTACGCCACATTCCGGCTCTCCCAGATGTACACAGTCCAGGAAACGGCACTCTTCCCGATACGCATCAAATTCAGGATAACAGGACGCCAGCTCTGTCAGATCCTCCGCAAATATGTTCAGCGAAGTAAAACCGGGCGTATCCATCAGGAATGTATCCTCTTCCAGGAAAAAGAGTTCCGAGTGGCGTGTGGTATGGCGCCCCCGACCGATCTTTTTGCTGATCTCTCCCGTAGCCATGGCGGCATCCGGGCAGAGCGTATTCAGCAGGGAAGATTTTCCAACACCCGAAGGACCGGCCAGCACCGTGGTCCGCCCGTGCAAAAGGCGATGCAATTCTTCCATGCCGCGGCCCTCGGATACACTCAGGCAATGCACCTGACAACCGGCATTCCGGTAGATTTCCTGCACTCGCTGCTGCTCTTCCTCATCGCTCAGATCCGCCTTGTTAAATATCAGGATCACCGGCACCTCCCACCGATGCATCATGACCAGAAAGCGGTCAAGGAGATTCCAGTTCGGCGCCGGCTTCTGCAACGCGAACACCAGCATGGCCTGATCTATGTTGGCCACAGCCGGTCGGATCAGCGCATTTCTGCGCGGCAGTATTTCTGTGACGCTTCCTTCTAAGTCCGTTTCATCCAGGATCTCAAAGCGTACTTCATCCCCTACCAGCGGTTTTTCTCCTCGGTTGCGGAAGATCCCCACCGCCCGGCAGGCATATACGCGGGAGACGCGGTCATGCACATAGTAGAAACCGCCCACGCCGCGAATAATCGTTCCCTCCATGGCCATTAATCCTGAATGCCCTTGAAGTATTCTTCGTAATCGTCCGGATCTCCGCCGTCCTCATACTGGCTGGGAAGTTCCGGCGCCGCTTCTGTTGTAGGCTCCGGGCCTTTGCCGACCACAAGATCAATCGAAGTACCCTTATCCACCTTTGTATCCTTTGCGACCGACTGCCCAATTACCAGGCCATTGTCGCTCTCATCGCTGTATTCCTCGGAGACGCTTCCCAGGGACAGACCGGCTGCAGCCAGCGCCTGCTTAGCCTGAGCCAGCGTGGAATAGGTCAGATCCGGCACGGTCACCTGTCCGGAACCGCTGCTGACCACAAAGGAAACTGCCGTGTTCTCTTCCACTTCCTTGCCGGAAGCCGGATCCTGACTGATCACCAGACCTTCTGCTACATCTTCACTGGATTCATAGGTCACGCGGCCGGTCTTCAGGCTCCGTTCCTCCAACCGGGAAATCGCGCGGGACTCCGTCATACCGGTAATATCCGGCACAGTTACCTTCTTCACTGCCGGTCCCTTGCTGATGATCAGCGTGACCACAGCGCCTTTTTTGGCAGCAGTGCCCATGGCAGGGTCTGTACCGATCACATACCCCTCTTCCACATTGTCACTGTTTTCGCTGCGGGTCTCCTCTGCCACGGTAAAGCCAAGGCCGCGCAGCGTACTGCGGGCATCCGAGACACTCATCCCCTTCAGGGTATTCGGGATTTCCACGGCCTCCGAGCCGGCGCTCACTTTAATCGTGACCGTTTTTCCGACCTCAAGGACCTCACCCTCTTTGTATTCCTGTTCAAAGACCAGTCCCTCCGCGTAATCCTCGGAAGGTTCTGTTACCACATTGGCTACCAGGCCCAGCTGAGACAGCAGTCGGGTCGCATTGGCCTCTGTCATTCCCAGCAGATTCTGCATTTCCACCGTCGCTTTGGAACTGGTTTCCGCGGCAGTTGTCGTTGTCTCTGTTACTGATGAAGAACTTTCTGCCAACGGAAGCTCCGATCCGCAGCCCCTCATCACAAAGATCGCAATGACCATAACAATGATCAGCGCCACAAAAATACTGATGGCTGTCACGATCTTTTCCATGCGCGAATGTCGATTTCTGTCATCTTCATAATCGTCATAATCATCGTCGTAACGGCGGCGGTCATCGTCACGATATCTCCGGTCGCGGTCATAACGGTCATCGTCATCATAACGACCGTCGTCATAACGGTCGTCCTCGTACCGTTCATCGTCATACCGGCTGTCACGGTCGTACTCATCATCATAACGACGGCGGTCTTCTTCAGGATAGGAAGCGCCGCGCCGGCGGTTGATTTCCTCCCGGTCATCCCCGCTGAAGATCACGGTCGGCGAATCACTTTTCAGAGAAGCGATCTTGACAAAATCCTCATTGGGCATGGTCAGGGATTTTTTCAGATCCGCGATCAGCTCCGTGGCCGAGGCATAACGAAGCTCCGGCTTTTTCTGCGTACATTTTAATATGATTTTTTCCAGGCTGACCGGAATCAGCGGCTCGTACTGGCGCGGAGGCACCATATCGCCCTGAATATGCAGCAGCGCTACAGAGACCGTAGAGTCCCCCTCAAAGGGTACACGGCCAGTCAGCATCTCATACAGTGTGATGCCCAGGGAATAAATGTCGCTTCTCTCATCGCAGTAGCCGCCCCGGGCCTGCTCCGGAGAAATATAATGTACGCTCCCCATGGTATTGGAGCTGATGGTCTGGCTGGAAGAAGCCCTGGCAATACCAAAATCCGTCACCTTGACCTTGCCGTCCCGGGAGATCATGATATTCTGAGGTTTGATATCCCGATGGATAATATGCTGCTGGTGGGCAGCCTCTATGCCGCGCGCCACCTGCATGGCCACCTCAATAGACTCGCGGATCTCCAGCTTCTTCTTCCGCTCGATATATTTCTTCAGGGTGATGCCTTCGATCAGCTCCATAACAATATAATGGACGCCGCGGTCTTCACCCACGTCATACACATTCACAATATTCGGATGCGACAGACCGGCTGCAGACTGTGCCTCCATCCGGAATTTGCCCACAAAGCTGGATTCCCCGGAGAACTCAGACTTCAGCACCTTGATCGCAACGAAGCGGTTCAGCTTCAGATCGGTCGCTTTATATACATCGGACATCCCGCCGGATCCGATCCGGCTGACGATCTCGTATCTGTTTCCTAAAAAAGTACCTGCTTTTAACATACTTTACACCCCACCCAGTTCAGGATCCACCAGCACGATCGAAATATTATCCCGGCCTCCGTTCCGGTTCGCCGCCTGCAGCAGGGCCAACGCCCCCTCCTGGCAGGAACCTGTGCCATCAAGAATGGTTCCGATCTCATCGTCCGGGACCATATTCGAAAGACCGTCAGAGCAAAGAAGTACGCGGTCGCCCGGATTCAGATCCACCTCAAAAAAGTCAGCCGTTACGGAATCCCTCACGCCAACGGCCCTGGTGATCACGTTCTTGTTCTGAATAAACTCTTCACTGTCCCGGGTAAGGCGGCCCTTAGCCACCATTTCCTCTACCCAGGAATGATCCCTGGTGATCTGACGCACGCTCTGCCCGATTACGTACAGGCGGCTGTCCCCGATATTGGCTACATACAGTGTGGCTCCATCCACCACGGCGGCAACCACCGTGGTCCCCATTCCTTTCAGATCATCAAAGGAACAGGCCTTCTGGTACAACTCAAAATTCACTTCCTTCAGGGCCCGGCGAATGGCGTGGATCACATCCCCCTCCTGCTCCGAACCCAGAAGCTCTACCAGGCGTTCCGCGGCGTAGCGTGAAGCAAAGCCTCCGCCCTGATGGCCCCCCATGCCATCCGCCACCATATAAAAGTCCGGGAGGATCCCGCAGGGCTGATCAGACGCGTACACAAAATCCTGATTACTATGTCTGACCTGGCCCACATCGGTGACCGCACAGCTTCTCACGTCAGATCGCCCTCCTTTCTCATCCCGGCACCCGTTTTTGCCGGATTTTCATCCTTTTTTGCCACCTTTCGGCGCAACTGACCACAGGCGCTGTCAATGTCAGCGCCCAGCCTTCTTCTAATAGTAACATTTATTCCGTGGATTTCAAGCCGTTTTTTAAAATTCGAGACCCTTTGCGGCTGGCTTCTGCGGTAGCTTCTTTCCCGGATCGGATTGACCGGGATCAGATTCACGTGACAGTTTTTGCCCTTCAGCAGCGCTGCCAGTACGTCCGCGTGCTCCGTGCTGTCGTTCACGTTCTCCACCAGCGCATATTCAAAGCTGATGCGCCTCCCCGTTCTCTGAAAATACCTCTCACAGGCATCCAGGCATTCCCGGATGGTGTATTTCCTGGCAATGGGCATCATGTTTTTCCGGAGTTCATCCTCAGGCGCATGGAGAGAAAGCACCAGCGTGATCTGCAGCTTCTCCTCCGCCAGCCGGTCGATCTGCGGTACAAGACCACAGGTAGAAACGGTAATATTCCGCTGTCCGATACCATCGGCCTTCGGATCTGACAGAAGACGGATAAAGGCTACCAGATTCTCCAGATTATCCAGCGGCTCGCCCGTTCCCATGACCACGACATGCGAGACCCTCTCCCCGGTATCCTTCCGGATCATGTGGATCTGTGAAAGCATCTCCGAGGGGGCCAGGTTCCTGGCCAGTCCGTCCAGGGTAGAGGCACAGAATGTACATCCCATGCGGCATCCCACCTGACTGGAGATGCATACGGAATTCCCGTGATGATAGCGCATGAAAACGCTTTCGATCACCTCTCCGTCCTCCAGGCGGAAGGCATATTTGCGTGTTCCGTCCTCCTGAGACACCTGGACCTGTTCGATCTCCAGGGAAGGGATCCGGTATTCTTCCGAAAGCCGTTCCCGCAGAGAGACCGGAAGATTGGTCATCTCCGCAAAAGACATGGCATCCTTTTCATGAAGCCATGAAAAGATCTGTGCAGCGCGGAACTTCTTTTCCCCAAGGGAAAGCATTTCCTGCTCCAGCTGTTCATAGGTAAATGATTTTATATCCTTTTTCATATATCCTTCTTTATCCCTGCTGTCTGCGGAATTTTGCCACAAAGAATCCATCCGAGGGATGAACGCCGGGCAGAAGCTGCAGCCACCCCTCCGGGGCAGATGCTTCATTCTGCAGGATCTCCGGCAGCTGCGGCCGCAGATCCACACTCTCAAACGGGAGCTGTTCCCGTATAAAAGCGGCATTTTCGGTGTTTTCCGCACGGCAGATGGTGCAGGTGCTGTAGAGCAGCACGCCGCCCGGCCGCACATAGCGGCTCACATTCTGCAGTATCTCCCGCTGCAGACACTGCAGCGAATCGATCTGCTCCGGGGAGATCAGATACCGGATCTCCGGTTTTCGCCCCATCACGCCAAGGCCCGAGCAGGGCAGATCCGCCAGTACGATATCCATCTTCCCTTCCCAGGCAGGAACGAATTCCCTGGCATCCTGCACCATGGGCAGGACTCCCTTAGTACCCGATCGCTTCAGGTTTTCCCGCATCCGCTCGACCTTTTCCGCCGTAAGATCACAGGCCCTTACCTGAGCTCTGCTGCCCAGAAGCTGCGCCATGCGGATGCTCTTTCCGCCAGGCGCCGCGCACACATCCAGCACGCGGACGGGACGATCTTCTTCTGCCTTCTGACCGTCCGCCTTTCGGCCGGTCATTTTATTTCCGTCGGTTCTGTATTCGGCCACGGCCAGTTCTGCGGCCAGCACCGAACTGATATCCTGAATATGGATCCAGCCCCGCTGAAATGCCGTTAATGTTTTCAGGGGCCGCCCCAGGATGAGCACGCGGGCAGACTCAGGAAAAGCTGCCTTTTCTACCCGGCAGCCCTCTACCTCCAGAGACTGCAGCAGCTTCTCTTCTCCCACCAGTGCCTCCTGTCTTGTAAAGGTCAGCCGCTCGCCGCCGGTGATCCCGGCCACCATACGGGCCGTCGTCTCTGCCCCGTATTCCTGTCTCCACTGTGACAGCAGCCACTCCGGAATCCCGCTTGTGATTTCCTCGGACTCCCCTGTCCAGTGATCCTCGCGGCTTACAGCCCGCAGGACTGCGTTCACGAATCCCGCCAGCCCCTGCATATGGGCCCGCTTGGTCATCTCCACCGCTTCATGAATAACGGCCGCATCCGGCGTCTTATCCATAAAGCAGATCTGATAGGCACTCATCCGCAGGATCTGACGAATACGCGGCTTCTGCTTCTCGACCGGCATTTTCGATTTCTGATTGATGCGGTGATCCAGCAACAGCCGTTTTTCCAACGTGCCCCGGACCACGCGGCGGATAAAACGCTCATCCCGCGCATCCAGAGATGTGTTCCTCTGCAGGGCCTCTTCCAGGGCTAAATGACTCTTTTCCCCCTGCTCCACCGCCAGCAGGACCTGTACGGCGGTCTCTCGCGGGGTCAACGGCGGCGGTTGGCCAGCAGGACCAACCTGAGAAGCTGCAGCAGGGAAGCAATAACGCTTGCCACATAGGTCAGAGCCGCGGCCCGCAGGACTGCACGCGCACCGCTTACCTCTTCACGGCCCATCATACCCGTGGAATCCAGCAGCTTCAGTGCCCGGGAGGAAGCATTAAACTCCACCGGAAGCGTAACGATCTGGAAAGCCAATGCCAGGCAGAAAAGCAGGATACCCGCCTGGATCAGATAATAACTCCCCGTACCGCCCAGCAGCAGGCCGACCAGCACCAGCGGATAGCTGAGCGTGGCGCCCAGATTGGCTGCCGGCACCAGTGCGGAACGGATGGCCAGCGGAGCATAGCCCTTGGCATGCTGCATGGCGTGGCCGCATTCATGTGCCGCCACGCCGATGGCTGCCAGCGATGTGGAGCCATACACACTGTCGGAAAGACTGACCACCCGGGTCCGGGGATCATAGTGATCTGTCAGATTGCCGGAAATATGCTGTACGCTGACATCATAGATCCCCTGGGAGCGAAGAAGCTGTACCGCCGCATCCGCTCCGGTAAGGCCACTCATGGAGCGGACCTTGGAATACTTGTTAAAAGCTGAATTTACACGGGCGGAAGCGATCATGGAGATCACCACACCGATCAATACCAGAATATAAGTCGCATCGTAATAATACATTGAGCATCCCCTCTCATATAGTATTTCAGTTGCCAAAATCATTAATCACCAATGTATCTTAACGTTATCTGCCCCAGCGCTCGCCGACAGAAACCGGATAGCCGCGCAGATAGTCGGCGGCCGCCATTCTTTTCTTTCCCTCCGGCTGCAGCGCGGTAACGGCCAGGATTCCCTCCCCGGTCTGCAGAAGAACGCGGTCCTTCTGAACCTCGGCCACCTCCCCGGGAGATGCCTCGCCTGCGCATCCGGACAGCACATCTGCCCCCCACAGCTTCAGCATGCGGCCGTTCCGGTACGTGTAGGCACTCGGCCAGGGATCCAGGCCCCGGATCTGCCGCTCGATCTCTTCGGCGGACCGGCTCCAGTCGATTTCTCCCATGGATTTTTTGATCATCCCTACATAGCCGGATTCCCCGGTCTGCGGGCGTCTTTCGATTTCTCCCCTGGAAAGGCCCTCCAGGGTGCGGATCAACAGTCCCGCCCCCGCCTCGCTCAGCTTGTCGAACAGGCTGCCGCCGGTCTCTTTCTCGGCGATGGGCACGACCTGCTGCAGTAGGATATCCCCGGTGTCCAGTCCTTCATCCATGTACATGGTGGTGACGCCGGTTTCCTTCAGCCCGTCCAGCACCGCGTACTGTATGGGCGCCGCCCCGCGATACTTCGGCAGAAGGGACGCGTGCACGTTGATGCATCCCATAGGCGGAATCTCCAGTACATCCCTGGTAAGGATCTGTCCGAAGGCCACAACCACAATCACATCCGGGTTCCACGCCCGCAGCTGCTCCACAGCCTCCGGTTGCCGGATCTTTTCCGGCTGCAGCAGCGGAATACTATATTTCATTGCTTCTTCTTTCACGGGCGACGGCACCAGATCACCCTTGCGTCCCTTCGGCCGGTCCGGCTGCGTCACCACGCCCACAACTTCTATATCCTCTGCCCGTATCATGGCAGACAGAACCGGCACGCTGAAATCCGGCGTGCCCATAAAAACAGCTCTCATCATAGCTTATCACGCTCCTATCAAAATATCAGTATATCCTATTTTCTCCCGGGAATCTATAGAGTTCACAAACATTTAAAAAAATGTAAGGAATACGAAAAAGCAAGAGATGTTCCTGTTTTCCGGGAACATCTCTTTTGGTGTCTTCAAATATTCAGATCTTTTACCACACGAGTTCTTTCGCCGACAGAGGCTTCGCATTGATACGGATATTGGAAATGAGGCCGCCTCTTAGCTTCACCACCCGGTTTGCCATTTTTGCGATCTCCGGGTTATGCGTGATCATCACGACGGTCTTCCCTTCATTTTTTACGATATTTTCCACAATGGAAAGCACTTCTATACTTGTGGCGTAATCCAGCGCTGCCGTTGGCTCATCCGCCAGGATCAGTCTGGGATTTTTGGTCAGCGCTCTGGCAATGGACACTCTCTGCTGCTGTCCACCGCTCATCTGGGACGGGAAGTTTCCTGCTCGATCGCTCAGGCCTACCAATGCCAATGCCTTCTCCGGCGGTATGGGATCCTGACTGATCTCGGCGATGAACTGCAGGTTTTCCAGTGCGGAAAGGTTCGGCATCAGATTATAGGACTGGAAGATAAACCCGATATAGTTCCGGCGGAACTGTGTGAGCTCGCTGTCGCTGGGATGTGAAAAATCCTTACCGTCCAGCAGCAGGCTCCCATCCGTCATGGAATCCATCCCTCCAATGATATTCATCATGGTGGTCTTGCCGCAGCCGCTCTCCCCGAGTATGACCAGGAATTCTCCCTCGTAGATATCCAGATTGATTCCCTTCAGCACACGGATCACGCTGTCACCGGAAGGGAATTCCTTAATGACATCGCGCAGAACGATCATCGGCTTACGGTTCTTCGGCAGTTCGACCTTATAGCCCTTGTCCTCTATATCCAGCGCGATCAGGGCCGCCATATTGCCGCACAGCATGGCATCCTCTTCGACAAACCGGCCTTCTTTTTTATTGACCAGCTGAATACAGCCAAATGCCTCTCCGCCCGGGACCTTCAGCGGGCTTACCAGCTGGTTTTTTATGATCAGCCCGACGGCATCATCCGACCCGTACAGGGGACTGTCATCGCCGATGGTATTGTGGACCATCATGCTTTCCGCCGTATCCATGACATGTCCGACCACGCCCTGGCCTTTCTCTATGGTGACACCGGTCACATCCTGGCCGGTCCCACAGGCAATGATCGCAAGGCGGTTTGAATCTGTATCATACATCCAGACCGTGCCTGCCTCGCAGCCGATGGTCTCCTGCAGGATCTCCATGCATTTTGACAAGCCGCTTTCGATCTGCTTTTCGTCCTGCAGGGCCTCCGTGAACTCCCATACAGCCTGAACGTATTTCTCACTCAATTTAGACATAATCTATCCTTTCAAAATACAGATCTGACTCCCGTTCCCATATGCAGACCGGAATACAGACCGGACTCATCAGCCGGTAATATCCGTCAGCTTCCACTTTCTGATCTTTCTGTATGCGAACAGATTGATCACGAGTGCAAAGATCGCTTCCAACACGATGGCCCGGATGGATGCCGGGGCATTAAATGCACGAACGAACATAACACCGTCTGATTCTATCATGCGGACGACCATCCCCGTCATGACAAAACATCCGACCAGGCCAATCAATAGCCCAAGGCCTGTTGTCACCAGGGTCTCCCTCAACAGATATCCGATCTGTTCTTTCTTTGAGAACCCGTTGACCGCCATGATGATGAGTTCGTTCTTTCTGCGTCCGACAAATATATTGACCAGATTGAGCAGCACGAACAGGGACATCAGAACGGACATAAAGGAAAGGATATAAACAATAATATTCGCCATATCCCGGATGGATTCCAGGAGCTCCGGAAATTCATCCGTAAAGCTGACGGTCAGCTCCGGGAAGGTATCAGCCAGCTCTGATGCAAGCGCCTTCCCTGTTTCCTTGTCTGCTTTGATCAGTACGGTATTATTTTCCGCGGGTTCTCCAAATATCGTTTGGTAGTCATTCGGTGACAGATAGATCAGCTTCCCGGTATAATTTCTGCATACACCACCTGTCGTTACTTCGTGTGTGTTAAAATCATTATCGAATATGAAAATGGCATCTCCCTCTGCGATCTTCAGTGCCTCTGAGATCCTGTTTCCGATCACGGCCTTTCCTTCGGCAGGGGCTGCGACCACATTCCCGCCCATATCCGTAAGCTGTATATAGTCTTCATAGACATCCTCCGGTGCAGACAGGATAGTCGTATATTCCTCGGTATCACCGACACCATATTTGGTGATCTGCTTCTGGACCCGCCGGTAATCCAACCCCTTTTCGTCCAGGAGCTGAGTCAGCGCATGCATTTTTTCTTCCGTGAACTCTGAGACAAAGGAAGCTTCCATGGCGTAATGATTGATCTCTTCCGCGGACCTTTCCATCATGCGATCGATCGATCCTTTCATGGTAAAACCGATGCCCATCATCAGACAGCTCCCCGCGATAATGACAACGGACGTGACCACTCTGGGCAGGTCATTGACTATATTTCTCACAATGAGCCTTGCGTAGAGTCCACTCCCGTTCCCGCTCCCGGAGGTTGCCTTCCTGCGTTTTTTGACTGTGTCGGTCCCGTTCATGAGATCAATGGCAGAGCTCTTTGAGACCTGAAGCGCCGTGGCGATCGCCGCCGAGAGGAATGCCACCAGTATTTCTGCGGCAGAGATCATCAGGAAAAATCCGGGATAGAAAGCAAAGCCATCCGGCCGTACCACGAACAAACTGCCGATAAAAGTTCTCATGGCCGCCTGCAGTCCTGCAGCAAGAATAACAGAAAGACCAAGTCCCAACAGAATAGCAGAAACACCGTAGAATACATACTTGGCGATGATCTCGGAATTTGTAAAGCCGTATGCCTTCATCGTCCCAATGAGTTTTTTATCGTTATCGATGCGGATGGTGATGGTAGAGACAATAACAATGGCGCCGATGACAATGAAAAACAGGTTAAAGATCATGGCCATGCTGTGCAGAATGCTGATATCCTGCGCCAGGGCCACATGTCCGGCTTTTTCACTGCGAAGAACATATCCGTAGCCGGAGGGCATGAGGTCATCGATCTCCTTCTGAGCATCCGCGATCTTTTCGTCCGTCTCCGCCTTCTTTTCCTGATACGTCTTTTTGGCATCCGCCAGCTCCGCCCTGGCATCGTCAAGCTCTGCCTCACTGTCCGCAAGCTCCTTCTTCTTGTCTTTCAGCTCCTTTTTCTTCTTTTTCAGTTCCTTCTTCTTGTCTTTCAGTTCCTTCTTATTCTCTGCCAGCTCCTGCTTTTTCTCTTCCAGTTCTTTTTTGCCGTCTGCAAGCTTTTCCTCGCCGTCCTCCAGTTTTTTTCGGGCGGCAGCCAGTTCCTTTCGGGAACGTCTGATCTCTTTCTCCGCCTCTTCAAACTCTTCTTTTTTTTCGGAGAATTCATCAGCGGACTTGTCATAGCTCTTTTTCTGTTTCTTATATAGTTTCTTCTGTTTCTCCAGCTCTTTTTCCGCCTTTTTGATCTGACTGTCTGCTTCCGACGTGTCAAGGCCCATCTGCTTAGCCGCTTTTGCTTTCTGCTTGTTCTCCTCGATCTCTTTCTCGGCCCTGGTCAGCTCTTTCTTCGCCGCATCGAGCTGGCTCTTCGCGGCCTTCAGTTCCTTCTTCCCTTTCTTTAATTCCTTCTCGGCTGCCGCAAGCTGTTTCTCCCCGTCCTCTAATTCTTCCTCTCCCTTTCGGACCTCTTTTCTGGCCTTCTCCAGCTTTCTGGTATTATCTTCGATTTCTTCCTCAGCATCGGCAAGCTTTTTTTCCGCATCCTTCAGCTGCGCTTCCGCATCCGACAGTTTTGTTTCCGCATCCGCCAGCTGCTCCTCGGCGTCCGCGACCTGCACGTGGGCATCGTCAATTTTCCCTTGTGATTCTTCGATCTTCGCGTCAGCGTCATCAATCTCAGCCTGCGCATCGGCCAGCTTCACCCGCGCGTTTTCTTCTTCCTCGTCAAGCTTGTCCTGCGCCTTTTTCTTTAATTCGGCATCATGCAATGGGCCGATCTCCGACATTTTTTCCTTCAGCGCCTTCTTTACCGGCAGCAGCGCGGACGGGTAATCCCGGCCCAGCGAGGATATGTTTTCTGCTACATCCACATCCAGACGGACATAGGTATAATAGTCCTCCAGCTTTTCCGCATCCACGGCAGCTTCCGGCAGGTAGACACACATATCCCCTTCATTCTGGACGGACTCCGGGTGATCGGCCACAGCGGTCACCGTGAATCTCTCCGTCCTCATCAGGTCTTCGGGCAGTTCCTCATCCGTCAGAAAGATATCCACCTGATCGCCCGGCTTCAGAGAAAGCCGTTCCATCTCATCCGCTGTCAGAGCACATTCTGAAGCTGCTTCCGGCATTTTGCCGTTCTTCAGCTTTAATGTTGAAATGTCATCTGTAATCGTATAAACAGCACATTGCTTTCTGTTCTCGCCTGCCTTTATAACGGCTTCCGGAAAATAGTAACAGCCTCTCGCAGTCTTAACGCCTGGCACCTCTTCCAGTTGCGCGATCTCATCCGCGGAGAGGCCTTCTGTAGCAATCATGCCAATGTCTTCGTACGCAGTCTCTGCAAAAAAGAGTTCTCCCTTTTCCTCCAGCGCATTTCCGTAAAAATAGACGCCAAAACAGACGCCGCATCCGATCATCGTAACGACGGACATGGCGATCCAGGATACCCATGTTTTTTTAATGCTCCTGATGGCTTCCTTCCATCCGGTCTTCTTCATCTTACTTTTCTTCCTCTTTCACAGCCGGACAGGCCGCAGTAACGATCCTGTCCGGCTTCGGAACAGCTCTTTTCAGGTTTCAGGGCGATCTCTGACTCTGCTTCACGGATTCGACGCCAGCAGCACCCGGATCTTCTCCCGCATCTCCTCAAAAGGAATGCCAAGCTGCGAGGCTACAACGCCAAGCGTCATGCCCATCAGCACGCGGCGGGTCAGCGGATTGCTCAGATATTTCTTCGCCTCCGGGAACACATCCGGAAGCTTCTTCTCCACCCACGGGTATTCTCTGGCCAGATCCTTGACCTTGGTATCCGGATTGATTTTTTCGCTTTCTTCTGATTTCTCCTCCGACCTCATCAGATCCGCGATCTTTGTATTGACCGGATCCGTCGCAGCCACGATGTTTTTCAGACACTCCGTGAAGGCTTCCAGATATTCATTGATGACCTTATCGGAATAAACGCTCTTTGAATAGACGAGCAGCGGCTGAATCGTCTCCGGGAATTCATATACAAACACGACCATGTTCAGAAGCGCCACGTTATTGGTACTGATTACCTCAGCAGATCCCTGTCCGGAGACAAGACCGATCTCGGACAGTGTTCCCTGATCCGCAATCGCCGCCGTTTCATAGACAACACACATGGAATCGGACTCAAATACGTTATCCAGAGAATATGTATACTCATACGTACAATGCTCCAGGACAGCCGCGGATTGTTGTTTCATCTCTGTATAAAGATCCTGCAGTGTTTCATATTCAGAGAAGGAAATGCCCAGCGGCAGTACTGTTGCGAGCTGTCCCACGGCACGCATCTCAGAGGCATCTGTCCTGTTGTGGAATCCCCATGCGATCATGATATCGTCTTTTTCCAAACATTTGGATAGCGCCATCATAGCCGCGATCGTAAACAGACCATTTCTGGAAAGCTTGCTGATCTTTTCAAACTGCTCCGCATCTTTCACAGAGATCTGGATCGGGAAAGGTAGGGTTTCCATCAGGTTCTCATTGCTCTTCAGATCAGGGATCAGATCACGGGCCCATTCCTTCCCTCCATAAAGATTTTCAAGGAAAGCCTTATCCTCATAGTGCCGTTCGCTTTCCTGTAGTTCTTCAGTCCTGGCCAGGAAGGTACAGAATGTATCTGGCACCAGCGGTTCCCCTCGGTAAGCTCTGGCAATATTCGCGAACAGCGCCTGATACCCCATACCGTCGATCACAATATGATGCGGGTTAAAGAAGAGGTAAACATGTGCTTCCGTCCGGATCAATCTGACTTCAAAGAGTGTATGTCCCACCAGGGGATGCAACCCGACCAGAGTCGGCCGCAGGGCCTGGAACTGTTCTTCGCTCATTTCCTCCAGCCTGATCACAGGACATCTCTCCGGCACATAGCGCAGTACCGGCAGATCTTCCTCGCCGAATTCGATAATCATGGAGAAGGCAGGATGGTTCCGTGCGACCTGATTCAGGACTGTCTCAAATTTTTCCGCGGAAGACAGATCGTCTGTAACAAAGATCTGAGGCAGGTTGAACATGGTCTTCTTGGGATTATAAAGCTGACGGTCAAACATATCCATCTGTACAGCCGTCATTTTCAGCGGGCGCTTTCTGGCCTCCGCCTCATATTCCTCCGCAGAGATGCCTGACTGTTTCCGACGGTTCTCTTCATAGATGGCTGCGATCTTTTCCGGCGTACGTCCCTTAAAAACATCCATGGCATTCAGGTCTTCAATACCTGTCTCCGCGAGAACGCTCATAGATGCGAGGGAATCTCCGCCGATATCATAGAAATCATCATAAATACTGACCTTCTTCAGATCCAGCACCTTTTCCATCGCCTGACATATTTTTTTCTCAACATCATTTCTCGGAGGAACATACGCTCCGGCCGATGTCGGATCCGGCGCCTTCAGCGCCCTCTTGTTTATCTTGCCGTTGGGCAGGACAGGGATTTCATCCAGTTTAATAAAATACGCCGGCATCATATAGTAGGGCAGATTTTCAGAGAGCTTTTCTCTTGCCGCTGCTACATCGATCGGCATATCTGCCCTATAAAAGAGACACAGGAAAGAACGCTTTGCATCAATAAATCCCTTGACGATGCACTGGTCAATGGGAAGAACTCTTTTTGCCACCACCTCGATTTCCGAGGGTTCCACACGATTTCCGTTGATCTTGACCATATCATTGATGCGTCCGGTCAGCACGAGCTGCCCATTCTCATCAAACCGCCCCAGGTCTCCGGTATGATACAGTCCGCCCCTCTTTACCTCGGCCGTTTCCTCCGGCAGACCAATGTATTCTCTGAAGAAAGGATTATTGAAGCAGATCTCCCCTTCTTCTCCGGGCGCCGTCTCGTTGCCCATCTCATCCAGAAGCTTCAGCCCGAGCCCGGGAATATTCGGCGTGCCGACAGGGCAGATGTCATATTTCTTGTCCAGCATGAATTCGGTGACCGTAAAGGCACTCTCACTCATGGTGTAGGTATTAATAAGGACAATATCTCCCGGGTCGATCCCTCCCGCCGGCTCGCTTCCAGTGATAACGACCTTCAGATAAGGGCCGAAATCCGTACCGGCTGACCGAAGAAGGGACGGTGTCAGGAAGGCGCAGTTGATCTTATTCTCCAGGAAATACATTTTCAGCCTGATCGGATTCTTGATGGTCTCATAAGGCAGAATGTACATCACCAGGCCGGTACTGAAGGATACCAGTGCGATCTTTATGGACGCAACAAAACTGAAAGGGGCGATGTGAGCTATATGATAGCTGTCGCTGACTTCGAACTGATTTTTCGCGATGCCGCACATCAGATTCATCTTCAGTGTGCCATATTCATGCAGAACGCCCTTGGGCTTTCCGGTACTGCCGGAAGTATAGACCGCAAAGGCTGCATCATGAATATCCGCGGTGTCGAATCCATACAGCGGATCTATTTCCATGATTTCCTGCCATACATCAATATCGATGACCGTCTTTACGCCAGCGTCTTTTTTAATAAATTCGATCCGTTCCGGTGGATAGTTTGTTTCCACCATAATAAAAGCTGCACCGGCCTTCCATACGCCCAGCATGGCGATCATTCCGGCGGCGCCCCTCGGCAGGTCGATCATCACCATGTCTTCCCGGCCTACGGACTGCTGTTTCAGCCAGGCTCTCACCCGCGCCGACAGCTCATCGACGTTTCTTCTTGTGAATACCTTTGAGGCATCAGCGCCGTCAACGATCACGGCGGCATCCGGCTTCTCATAGACCAACTTTGTCCAAATTGAAAGAATATCAGGGATTGCGTCGAACGTTCTGGTATCCATCAGGGTTTCCTCCTAGCTCTCTGCTTGTCATTGACTGTCATTGATTGCCATTATCTGTCGTTGTCTGTCATTTTGATAATACCATAACCACATGTCATTTTCCACACAAATTTTCTGATGTTTATTCGATGCGACGCATGACGCATGACAAAAGCTCCGCCGACTTGCGCTTGATATCATTTCTACGCACTCAATATGTCTTGAGACACCATTATGAATGTCAACAGTATTGGCGAAATTACCTACCAGAGCGCGTTCCCCCGAAAAAGTCTACTGTTTCTCTTTGGTCGAACACTTCTACAAGCTGGAATTTGCCTGTATCATAGATTATCGGCACTAAATTATCTGTGCACACAATCGCAGAGTATTGTCGGAATTCCGATTGATGTCAACATTCTGTAAATAGCACTCGCCTTATCACTATACAACAGATCCTGTGGCTGTTGATCAAAAGCATGAATCAGCGCTTCTCGGTCAGGAAGTTGATTCACCTCGTAGAATGCGCTGTAGGAATGAACAAATGAACATTATGTCCATGGCTATTTACGTTTTCATTTGTTCAAATAACAATGACACTTCAAACCATGGATAATGTTCATTTTCGACCCTGTTTTCTCTGGTCATTTTGTTCATTTTAATCGACGATTGACAATGTATCTTTACATTAAAACAGCCACATTCTTAGTAAGGGAATGGACTGTCGAAAGGATTAAGTTGGATCGTAGCTGTACCGGTGATATATTTTGTTTACAAAAGCAGCCTCTGTAGTTACAGTGGGAACAATCTCTCCAGCGGCATTCATCTGGCCGACAAGCACGCACCCGGCCGGTGTTTCTTTCCATAACTAATTCTATGCCCTGCTGGGAGATCATTAAGACGATTATATATTATAGGCTTTGATCCATCGCCTTCCTCGACAGTATGGGCATGCCGTATGGCCACGTTTATCTTTCATGACTCTCTCTCGAATCCTCATGGGGTACTTCTTACCACAAGTTGGGCATTTCCACCAGGCTTCTATTGGCGAATTGTCTAAGACGGAATCGGGATCAATTTTTAGCAACATATTCTCAATGGGACACCATTCTTTGCTTACAAGTGCCAGATGATTTGCTTCCAATGAATTGTAACCCGGCAAGACTTTCTTTCCGCGGCAATACGGGCATGCATCGTCCCCAGCATCACGATTCGAGATTATTGCAGGATACTCTCCATTGCATAGAATGGACGATGAATTGGTTTTATATAGTGATGCAAGCACCGTGATGATTAACCGGCATTATGATGCGGAGGGAGAACCAATCAAGTCGATCTTGGTATTTGACAAGGGAATTGTAGGCTGTGAATGGTTTTATGAGCGAAAAGACAGAAGGGGGTTTACCTACATGGATATGATCGCTGCTGGTCATGATGTGCCAGTAGAAGATAATTAGGGAAAAGAAATGGGAAGTGAAAAAAGTGCGGACCACCTGCCCTCACTGTGCGGTGGGCTGCCAGATGAATCTCGTCGTCAAAGACGGCAGGATCGTGGATGTGGAAGGCGCCGACGGCCCCTCCAACCGCGGCCTGCTGTGTGTCAAGGGAAGAAGTGCTTCCTTTGACTTCGTCGATTCTCCGGAGCGCATCCGCACTCCGCTGATCAAGAATCCCGAAACCGGCGCCTTTGAGCCGGCCGACTGGGATACGGCGCTGGATCTCGTCGCCGAACGATTTACCGGGATCCGAAATACATACGGAGGTGAGGCGCTGGCCGGTTTTGCCTGTTCCCGGTCGACCAATGAAGACATCTACATGCTTCAGAAAATGGTCCGGACCGTATTCCACAGCAACAATACCGACAACTGCGCGCGTGTCTGACATGCTCCTACGGTTGCCGGGCTGGCAACAACGTTAGGTTCCGGGGCTATGACCAATACCATCCGGGACATCACCACGGAGTCCGATCTGATCTTCCTCATCGGCTCCAATCCTGAGGAAGCGCATCCCGTTCTGGGCATGCAGGTCCGTCAGGCTGTACAAAAGGCACGAAACTCATCGTCGTCGATCCCAGAGATATCGACCTGGCCGGATCCGCACCACCGCCCGCGTGTCCGGCAAGACCAGCCGCGGCGAATGCTGGATGCCCTTCCACTACATCGAAGGCGGCGCCAACTGGCTCACCATCGACGCCCTGGACAACATATCCTCCACCCCGGAGTACAAAGTCTGCGCCATCCGCGTCGAAAAAGCATAAGATCTGACTCTCTGACAAAACGGCTCGTGCTTTCATCATAAGCACGAGCCGTTATACGGACTTCATCGCGAGGTAAAAACACTCCCATGTAGCATAAACCTCATGCGCATAGGAGTGTTTGCTTTTCTTAATACCCGCACTCAGAGCAGATGAAAATGCTGCAGTGCGTGAAGGATTCCATCGTCATCCACTGAGGTCGTCACATAGTCTGCCGACCGGCGAAGCTCGTCCCCGGCATTCCCCATGGCGACACTGAGCCCGGAATTCTGGATCATATCCATGTCATTGCCCCCGTCTCCGATCGCCAGGATCTCTTCCCTGGACAAGCCGAAGTGCTCCAGAATCTTCCGGATCCCGATGATTTTTCCGCTCTCTGTCGGTACGATATCCACCGCGTCACTGTGCCAGACGGAGGCGCGGCATCCGGAGAGCTCCTTTATCACTGCGTCCGTCTCCGCCGGAGTGCCGAAGGCGGATGCCATGTACAGCGGTTCTCCCTGATACTCCCGGACTTCCGGGAGCGGGGTGGAGATGCTGTCCATGACCCGTATCAGCAGATCATCGATGAGATTGGCATACAGAGAGTCTTTGGTCTTAAAGATCAGCGGCTTTTTCTTTTCCCAGAACATCTCTGCCAGCTTCTTCACATCCTCATCCCCGATGGGATTGCTGAAGAGAACCTGAAAATCCCGGTCGTAACAGATCTGCCCGGACATGGTCACATAACCGTCGAAGGGAAAATGATGCAGCGGCAGCCGTTCCAGCTCCCGGAGATGTCGCCCGGTGGCGAGAAACAGCAACACCCCTTTTTCATGCAGCTTTCTCAGGGCATACAGTGTCGACTCCGGCATGTCTGAGATCTTGTGGGAGATCAGCGTCCCATCCACATCAAAAAAAACTGCCCTTATCATAGCTCTTCCCCATTGCTTGCGATCACCCGGCGATACCAGTCGAAGGACTTCTTCCGGAACCTCTGCCGGCTGCCGGTCCCGTCGTCATTGATATCCACATAGATGAATCCGTAGCGTTTCCTCAGTTCGCCGGTGGTGAAGGACACCACATCGATGCAGCCCCAGGGTGTATAGCCCATGAGATCAACCCCGTCGATCTCCACGGCCTTCTTCATCTCACGGATATGAGCCCGGAGATATTTGATGCGGTAGTCGTCGTCACAGGTGCCGTCCGGCTCCAGCCGGTCGATGGCGCCCATTCCGTTCTCCACGATAAACAGAGGCAGCTCGTATCGTTCATACAGCTGGCAGAGCATGTAGCGAAGCCCCACCGGATCGATCCCCCATCCCCAGTCCGTGGTCTTAACATAGGGATTGGCGACGGAGAAGGCATTGCTCCCGTAGGAAGTCTCCCCCTCTTTCTTCTCCCCGGACCGCACGGTATTGGACATGTAATAGCTGAAACCGATGTAATCCACGGTTCCTCGGGCGAGGATCTCCTCATCTCCCGGCTCCATCACCGGTGCATTGCCCTCTCTCTCCCACTCCTTCCGGGTATACGCGCTGTAGTGCCCGCGGCAGTGAACATCCGAGAATGCGAACCGCTCGTGCATGGACTCCAGCGCCAGCTGAACATCCTCCGGATTGCAGGAATAGGGATAATAGGGGATAAAAGCACACATGCAGCCGATCTTTGCCTCCGGATTGATCTCATGTCCCCTGGCCACGGCCAGCGCGGACGCCACCAGCTCATGGTGCATCGCCTGGATCATCGCCTTCTTCGGGTCAGAGAACGTCGAGAAACGAATCCCGGAATTGGTCCATCCGAAGATGTCCGGAGCAAGGTTGGTCTGGTTGTTGATCTCATTGAAGGTCATCCAGTATTTAACCTTGTCCCGGTATCGCTCCATCACGGTCTCCGCGTAACGCAGAAAGAACCCGATCAGCTTCCGATTGACCCAGCCGCCGTACTCCTTCGCCAGGAAATACGGCATCTCAAAATGACTGAGGGTGACCACCGGCTCGATCCCGTGCCGGAGCAGTTCATCAAAAAGACGGTCATAAAACGCGAGTCCTGCTTCATTCGGCGTCTCTTCATCCCCGCGGGGGAAGATGCGGCTCCAGGAGATGGAGGTGCGGAAGCACCGGAACCCCATCTCAGCGAGAAGAGCGATATCCTCCCGATAGGTATGATAAAAATCAATCCCTTCGTGATTGGGATACTGCTCTCCGGGCAGGACTCCATCTGTAATCCTGCGAGGGGTGCTGACCGACCCGGCCGTCAGTACGTCACTGACGCTGGGGCCGCGGCCATCCAGGTCCCAGCCCCCCTCCAGCTGGTGGGCGGCGACAGCGCCGCCCCACAGAAAATTCTTATTAAATGCCATAGATACCTCTTGATCAGCCCTTGACTGCCAGCAGATCCTGTCCGGCCTCAACCTTACCGGTCTTCAGCGGACGGATGGAGGAGTAGTCATCCGTATTGCAGACGATCATCGGCGTGGTCACCATGTAACCTTCCTTCTTGATCCCTTCGATATCGAAGGAGATCAGCAGATCGCCCTTCTTCACTTCCTGATCCTCTTCCACATGGACTTCGAAATACTTGCCGTTCAGCTTGACCGTATCGATACCGATGTGAAGCAGCAGCTCCAGACCGTCGTCGGTGGAAAGCCCGATGGCGTGCTTCGTGTCAAACACAGTGGAAACCGTGCAGTCAACCGGCGCATACAGCTTGCCTTCGGAAGGCTCGATGGCGACGCCGTCGCCCAGTACGCATTCTGCAAAGGCTTCATCCTGTACCTCCGGCATCAGCAGCATGGTACCGTTCATATGAGCGCCCAGTGTGACATCCGGCAGCTTCTCCTTCGGCTCTTCCGCGGCCGCCGGTGCCGCCGCTGCCGGCGCATCCTCAAGCAGGGACGGATCGATGGCGCCGGAGCGGACCTGATCCACGAACTCTTCGAAGTTGGACTTCACGATGGTGACGGAAGGACCATAGATGACCTGGATGCCGGAACCCTTGACCACGACACCGGAAGCACCGGTAGCCTTCAGACCGGCTTCATCCACCTTGCTGCTGTCCACCAGTGTCAGACGCAGGCGGGTCGCGCAGCAGTCGATATCGGTCACGTTGTTCACGCCGCCGACGCCCTTCAGGATGGCTGCCGACTTGGTATCGAAGTTCGCGGGTACAGGCTTGCCGCCGGCCAGGCCGACACCCGTCGCCTGACGGTACTCGTCCTTGGAGACCAGATGCGCTTCCTCACCATCCGCCTCACGTCCGGGAGTCTTCAGATCCCACTTCAGGATGAAGAAACGGAACACGAAGAAGTACAGTACGAAATATA
Source organism: uncultured Lachnospiraceae bacterium (assembly GCA_946537305.1). Lineage (GTDB taxonomy): Bacteria > Bacillota > Clostridia > Lachnospirales > Lachnospiraceae > UBA3305. Next base: position 27,871 of record CAMNFR010000012.1, read on the forward strand.
CGGCCAGAACCGGAAGAAGCATCAGCCAGTTGGACTTGGCCTGTCCGGGAAGCACTCCGTACAGGATCAGGTCGATCAGACCGTCGGAGAATGTTGTACCTACACAGATGCCCAGCACGTGGCAGGTGGTGAAAGCCAGGCCGGCGAAGACCACATGTACCGCGAACAGAGCCGGTGCCAGGAACAGGAAGGTGAACTCGATGGGCTCGGTGATACCGGTCAGGAAAGACGTCAGGGCAACGGAGAAGAGCAGGGATCCTACCACTTTGCGCTTCTCAGGACGGGCCGTCGCATACATGGCCAGCGCCGCGCCGGGCAGACCGCCCATCATGAAAGGATACTTACCGGTCAGGAAACGGCAGGCATCCACGGAGAAATGAGTGGTGTTCGGGGAGGCCAGCTCCGCGAAGAAGATATTCTGCGCGCCCATGACCTGAACACCGTCGATCATCGCAGTGCCGCCCACACCGGTCTGCCAGAAGGGAAGATAGAAGATGTGGTGCAGGCCGAAAGGAATCAGCGCACGCTCGATACAGCCGTAGATAAAGGTTCCGAAGTAGCCGGAAGCCTGTACCAATCCACCCAGAGCAAAGATGCCGTTCTGGATGATGGGCCATACGAAGTACATCACCACGCCGGCGATAATACCTACGATCATGCTCATGATCGGAACGAAACGGGTGCCGGCGAAGAAGGACAGCGCATCCGGAAGCTGCGTCTTGTAGAACTTATTGCAGAGCGCTGCCGCCGCCAGGCCTGCGATGATACCGCCGAACACACCCATCTGCAGGGTCTGGATCCCCAGCATGGTGGTGAGAGCACCGTCCTTGACGTTCTCAGAGATCACACCGTCCACAATGGATCCGTCCAAGGTCAGCATGGTGTTGATGGTGATCAGCATAATCAGGTAGAAAATACCGGCGGACATGACCGCCACGCCCTTCTCCTTCTTAGCCATACCCATGGCAACAGCAAGGGCGAAGATCAGAGCCAGATTGCCGAAGATCGCATTTCCGGCGTTGCTCAGCATGAGCATAAATCCGTACAGCATCGTTCCGGGATGAAGGATTCCCGTCAAGCCGTAGGTGGCGATGGTTGTAGGGTTCGTGAAGGAACTGCCGATTCCCAGCAGGATTCCCGCGAAGGGAAGGACAGCGATCGGCAGGAACAATGATTTACCGATCTGCTGGGCAGCCGCGAACAGCTGGCCGCTCTTCTTTTCTTTCATACTTGTTTCTCCTCTTTTTACATATGATTTGTCAATATGCTGCAAAAGCGACATGCTTTCTCTATTATTTTATCAAAATTATCACAATAATTCAATGTGTTATTTCACTCCCGTAGTATCTATTTCCATAGAAAGGGGCTGTGAAAAAAGTCCAATGAAAAAAGAACGCTTTCAGGTATAAAAACCTGGAGGCGTTCTCTTTTGTTTGGTATAATTATTTTGCGATGACTTATACCAATACCTATTATAATCCAAAGCAGGGAAGATTACTCCATGAAGCAGGCCATAGAGGAAGGCTTCATCCTGGATGTGCTGCAGAACTATATCACGTATGATACATATTACCGCCTGAACAAGGAGATTGAAGCTGACCCGCTGTATCAGACCAACGAAGCAAAGCGCCAGATCGCCCGGTTCGTGGATCTGCACGAAACCAACATCGCCCAGCGTATCGAAGTGATCATCGAACATTTCCGCACGACGGTCATGTCGGAACTTGGTGGGCACGCAAAGGCTATGGTCATCACCGCGTCCCGTGAGGCGGCGGTCAAGTACCGTCAGGCGTCCGAGGACTATGTGACACGCAAAGGATACGAGAACATCCATGCCCTCGTGGCTTTCTCCGGGAAAGTAAAGGTGGATGGGAAGGAGTATACTGAGCCCGGGATGAACGGTTTTGCCGAGAATAAGCTCACCGCAGAGTTTGACAAAGACGATTACCAGGTGCTTCTGGTCGAGGACAAGTACCAGACCGGATTCGATCAGAAAAAGCTGTGTGCCATGTACATCCTGAAGAAACTGCACGGAGTATCTACGGTGCAGACACTCTCCCGTCTCAACCGGATCTGTCCACCGTACGACAAGAAGACGTTCATCCTTGACTTCGTGAACGACTACGAGGATATCATCCGCGATTTCTCGAAGTACTATACGACAACGCTGCTCTCAAACTCCGTAACTCAATGATTCAACTGCTTGTTCATCTGTTATATTTCCGAGATGATTTCGGATTTGATTTTTATACTTCTAAAACCAGTTTATGTAGAAATGAATGGATATCACTGCTTCTTTGAGCGTTCTAGCCTTTTCATTGCGCGGCTCTTTCTTTTTGGATCCCTCAAAGCACAAAAAAGAAACCCCCGTCATTTGTGACGAGGATTTCTACTATGCTTTTGCTTGCGGCGAGACAGATCTTACAGATGCAATACTCTGTCTCTGATCTCCATGGTGCGTCCCTATACCGATAGGTAAGCCTTTGATATCATCTCCAGCTTTTCCCCCGGTCCACACCGGACATGCGACTTTCACCGCATCCGGCGTTCCATCGTAACATTTTCGTGTTATGGTATGTTACGACTTGAGCCCATTCCTGATCTCTTCATTACAAAGAGTTTTAACGGTTCGAACTCTACTTTTCAGCACTGGCTAAGACGCTTATTGTTCTTCGTCATCAAAGTCCGCAGGACCCCAGTACCTTTCCTTGTTCCAACATTCCTATCTTTACATATGCACCCTTAGGTTCCTGCTATGAGCCTGTTGACTTGGACAGCCCCGCCACAGTATCTGTTTCGGCTGCCACGGTGTTTCGTAGGAATCGGTTCTACTCCACCGCATCAACGGTTGTTCACCCGCGTATGTTTCCATACGTGTGTCTATAGACCCTTTCATTCGCAGTTTCGTCAGTTCTCTTTCCCCAGAGAACATTCTCACCATAGGTGCTTTATAGACCCCCGGCATATCATCATCCATATCTTCCCGACTTAGGATGACTTCTGCCGACTTTACCGAGCTTCACACCACTCAGCTTTCGCTGTGCAGCATGTCGGAGTCTCAGGGGAGATATTTCAGAGCGTTACCTCTTCATTCTATCTCTCGGAATGTCAGCTTAGTCCATTTTCTAACTGGCTAGAGGAATAATGTTCATTTTTCTCAAAAATCCCAAAATTCGAATTTAAGTTTTAATGAGGATAATGTTCACTCTTGCTCATTACGCGAATTTAAGTTTTAATGAGGATAATGTTCATTATTTTGTACATTCCGCCAAAAAAAATTTTTAAGTTTTAAACATTAACATGAGTTTTATGCAATGTCACAGATGCAGCACCCGGTCTTTGATCTCCTGGGTTCTGCCCTGATTCCAGAACTGGGTGCCGATGTAACCGCAGGTGCGGCGGGCCACATTCAGCTTGCTCTGATCCCGGTTGCCGCAGCAGGGGCATTCCCACAGCAGCTTTCCATCCTCTTCTACGATGCTGATTTCACCGTTGTAGCCGCATTCCTGGCAGTAATCGCTCTTGGTATTCAGCTCTGCGTACATAATGTTCTCGTAGATGAACTTCATAACGGAGAGCACCGCCGGAATGTTGTCCTGCATATCCGGCACTTCCACATAGCTGATGGCACCGCCGGGGGAGAGACGCTGGAACTGCGCCTCAAACTTCAGTTTTTTAAAGGCATCGATCTCTTCCGTCACGTGCACATGATAGCTGTTGGTGATGTACATCTTATCCGTGACGCCCGGGATCCTGCCGAAACGCTTCTGCAGGCACTTGGCAAACTTGTAGGTGGTGGACTCCAGCGGCGTGCCGTACAGACTGAAGGCAATGTTGGACTCTGCCCTCCATTTGGCACAGGCATCATTCATATGCTGCATCACAGCCAGCGCGAATTCCGTTCCGCCGTCAGGATCCGTATGGGATTTCCCAGTCATATAATAGGTGCATTCATACAGACCCGCATACCCCAGGGAAATCGTAGAATAGCCATTATACAGCAGCTTATCGATCTTTTCCCCTTTTTCCAGGCGGGCCAGGGCGCCGAACTGCCATAGAATAGGCGCCACATCGGAGACCGTTCCCTTCAGACGTTCATGACGGCACATAAGCGCCTTGTGACAGAGTTCCAGCCGCTCATCGAAGATCCGCCAGAAAGCATCCATATCCTTCTTCGCGGAGCAGGCCACATCCACCAGATTGATGGTGACCACGCCCTGGTTGAACCGGCCGTAGTATTTGCGGGAGCCGTCCGGGTTTCGCTGTGAATCCTCCGGCGTCAGGAAAGACCGGCAACCCATACAGGTATAGCAGTCACCCTTCTTGAGTTCCTTCATGACCTTTTCAGAAATATAATCCGGCACCATCCGTTTCGCTGTGCACTTTGCTGCCAGCTCCGTCAGATACCAATATTTGCTGTCCTCCGTAACATTATCCGACTCCAGCACATAGATCAGCTTAGGGAAGGCCGGCGTAATATAAACGCCCTTTTCATTCTTGATGCCCTGAATGCGCTGCATCAGCACCTCTTCGATCAACATAGCAAGGTCTTCCCGGGGCTGGCCATCCGCCACTTCATGCAGATACATAAAGATGGTAATGAACGGTGCCTGTCCGTTGGTGGTCATCAGCGTGATCACCTGATACTGGATCATCTGCACGCCCTGTTTGACCTCGCGGCGAAGCCGCTCCTCTGCGATGGCGTGGATCTTTTCTTCATCTAATGTCAGGCCCGCCTGCCGGAATTCCTCCTCTACCTCGCGGTGAAACTTTTCCCGGCTGACCTGTACAAAGGGCACCAGGTGCGACAGGGAAATGCTCTGTCCGCCGTACTGGGAACTTGCGATCTGTGCAATGCTCTGAGTGGCAATATTGCAGGCGGTGGAGAAGCTGTGCGGCCGCTCGATCATGGTCTCGCTGATGACAGTGCCGTTTTCCAGCATATCCTCCAGATTGATCAGACAGCAGTTGTGCATATGCTGGGCAAAGTAATCCGCATCATGGAAATGGATCAGCCCTTTTTCATGCGCTTCCACGATATCCTGCGGCAGCAGGAACCGGCGGGTGATATCCTTGCTGACCTCCCCGGCCATGTAGTCTCGCTGCACGCTGTTGACCAGAGGGTTCTTATTAGAGTTTTCCTGCTTGACTTCTTCGTTGTCAAATTCCAACAGGCTCATGATCTGCTCATCCGTTGTATTGGATTTGCGGACCAATGCGCGCTTATAGCGGTAGGTGATATAGCTGCGCGCCACCTCAAAGGCACGTTTGGCCATGATCTCATTTTCTACAAGATCCTGGATTTCTTCCACGTTCATGGCGCGGCCCATCTGCTCGCAGGTCCGCTCTACGTTGCGGGAAATTTCTTCCACCTGGGCCGCGCTCATACGGCGGTCCTCTCCCACGCTGTTGTTGGCGGCGATCACGGCATTACGGATCTTACTCAAGTCAAAAATCACTTCTGCACCGCTACGTTTAATAATTTTCATAATAGCCCCCCTTTTATCACCGAATGTTCTGAAATATATATGGCCTGTCGTCTTTTTGTTTTACTTGGGCACACCGTATCGGAAATATCATATTCAGTTAGTTACCGCATCTACGCAATATATCGTATCCCGTCCACTTTCTCACCACAATATGCTGTGTTCTATTCTACGCTCGGCCCCGTGATTCGTCAAGTGGAAATCCGTCCTGCTTCTCAGGGACATGCAGAAAACAGCACCGAACGTATGTTTGCATGATACCATATGCCAGCGTTTTTCGCAAGACTTTTCGGAAAGTCTACTGCTTAAGGAGGGGAAAAACCTGAGATCCTGCATAGTTTTCTCTTTACTTTTTTCTCCGCTTCCCGTATTCTTGGAACGGAGCCTTTGACTGAGCGAGGTATTAAAATGAGTCTCTCCATTCCATTTTCTGAAAATATGCAAAATGCCGCGCCGGAGCATGTCGGTGTGATGCAGCTCTCCTCTCTGATGGGGGAACTGCTGCTGAAGAACGGCGGGGAAATCTATCGCGTGCAGGATACCCTCAACCGGGTCATCGATGCTTGCGGCTTTCCCAATCACAGCGTTTATGTGATCTCTAACGGCATTTTTATTACTATCAACGAGGGCATGCCGGATGCATGCAGTTCTGTACATCATGTGCCTCTGGGGTCTGTCAATCTGTCCCGCATCGCGGAAATCAACCAGATCTCCCGAGATATCTGTGCCGGACGGCTGGACCGCGACAGCGCATATCAGAAGCTTATTGCCTGCAAGGAACCCCCGGCAGAGCAGCGGCTGCTGATGACTCTGGCCTGTGCTTTCGGCAGCGCCGGCTTTTCCGTCCTCTTCGGCGGAAGCCTTCTGGACGGTGCTGCCGCCTTTGTGGTGGGCCTGTTTCTGCAGACTCTTCTGTATTTCCTGCAGAAGCACAACGTCAGCCGGTTTCCCGTCAATATTGTTGCAGCCTTTGCTGTGACTCTGGCCAGTTGGTTTATCACCCGCCTGCCGATGAAGTTCACCTTCAACCTGGTGGTCATCGGTACCATCATCCCGCTGGTGCCTGGCTACGCGCTTACCACCGCTATCCGGGATTTCTTTAACGGCGACTACCTTTCCGGCCTGATCCACCTGCTGGATGCACTGATACTGGCCTTTTGTATCGCCGTGGGCGTGGGCGTGGGCATCCGCCTTCTTCGTTTTTTGGGAGGAGGGTTTCTGCGATGAATCTGTATCCGGATATGACTTTGATAGAAATTGTGATCCTGTGGCTGATGCGCGTGGGTGCCGCCATGACAGGAACCGTCGCCTTTTCCGTACTCTTCCGTGCCCCTAAAAGAGACTGGCTGGCGTGCGGCGCGGCCGGCAGCATCGGCTGGATCGTCTACTGTATATTGACAGATTTTGGCATGGGCGTAGTCATGCCGAATTTCTTTGCTACAGCAACGCTGACAATTTTCAGCTGGTGGATGGCCTTTCGCAGACGCACACCGGTCACCGTTTATCTGGTACCCGGCATCTTTCCGTTGGTGCCAGGCGCCGGTATCTATTATACGGCCTACTATTTTGTGATGTCCCAGTCAGCCCGCGGCGCCGCCAAAGCCGTGGAAACCATGGAAGTTGCCGGCGCCATCACCGTAGGCATCATCATGGGACAGGCCATCGTATCCGCCTGGCTTAGAAGCACAGGAAAAAAGCGGGGCATAGCCCCGCTGAAATAAGTTCCGGCTGTGAGAAATCGGGGACAGGTCCCTTTTCTCATTAGCCTGCGAACATCATGTTATCGAATACTTCCTGTGCGTCTTCTCCGTTAACCGTAATGGGCCATTCGGAACTGACATTCAGGCGAACCAGTGTCCCGTCCGGGATCCTCATATCTACCCATGTCTCCCCGTCTGTACGCACGAAAGAAAAGGACGTGCCGGCGGGGATTTTTTTCTGTCCCTGGGAAGATCCATCGGCTTCGCTCACGGATTCGGCCGTGATCTCCTTTTTGGATGTCAGTACTCCTTCGAAATTGATATGGAACCAGGGTTCCAGCGGTTCCACCTGACCGCTCCCCGTGAAGCGGTACAGCCGTTCGCAGGAGTAGGTGCTCAGCATATCCACCCGTTTCGACAGCCGGACCCGTGTGGAATCCGTGGGAGACTTGGTGGCAAAGTGTGCGGGCAGCTCGATGGCCTCCGGAAGCCCATCTGTATTCAGATCGAACACATGAAGCATATGCCAGTCGTTATCGGAAACACTTTCTACCGCCAGCAATTCCTTCCCATCTACATCAATCTTAAAGCCTGTAAAAGTATAGGCCCATGTTTCTACGGTGCGCGACAGCGTACCGCGCTTTACCACCACATTAAACTGTTCTGCATAATCATCGGCCGGCTCTATTGACCATGAAGCGGTACCGCCGGAGGCAAGCGGGAATTCTTCATCCTGTGCCACAGGGACAATGCTGTTGGATGCTGCCTCTTGATATTCGGTCTTTACCAGATCCGGATAGTCCTGGAACAGAAATTTAACGTCAATCCCGCCGGAGGCGTAGGCTGTCAATTCATACGGAGAGAAGTAAAATCGGATGCCGTCCGGCTCCAGGCAGAAGCTGGGACCGCCGCTGTAATATTCCGAGTTTGGATTCATCTCCTCCCGGATGGCATCGGAGACATCCTCCACGATCAGTGCATCTCTGTAGTCCGGCAGGATCTTCTCTTCCAGCAGGTCGGGGAGACTGTCCGGATCATTCACGATGTCCTGCAGCATCAGCTGCCGCCCGGTTGCTGTGTCGTAGGTAACGGTCCCGTACCAGTAGCTGGGATGTACACCGCCGGCATACGATTCGCGCAGGTTCAGCAGACTGACCACGTTGGTATCCGCCCGGGGAACACTGATGGTGCTCTTGGAATAAAGATCCAGCCAGGTATCCTCCTGTGGTTCTATTTCCATCGCCATATCAATAAAGGAATCTATATCCCCTAAGATTTCTGTAGAGATGTCTTTCTCGTATTGTTTCAGAGACTGTGCTAATGCCGGGTATTCATCCGTATCCAGATCCAGATTGGAATATTCATACCAGCATAAGATATCATCCCGGCCTTCTACATTGCGGTAATCATAAGTCCAGCCCACGTTAACAGGGATTGCTGTCACAGGACCCGACGCGGCTGTTCCTGTAGAAGTCTGTGTTTCCGCATTTCCGGAGGTTCCCGCGGATGTTTGCACTTCCTCATGGCCGGAGCCTCCTGCAGCGCTTTCTGCTGCCTGGGTATTCTGGTCTGCGTTCTGACTTCCGGGCTTCTTCTTGCCCGCCAGGGTCTCAGAGGTCTTCCCTGAAGAATCGGTTGCTGCGGCTGTAGACGTCTCGGCTGCTTCGGTCTCTTTTTTATTTCCCTTCCCGCATCCGGACATCACCGAGGCCGCCAGCGAAAACGCAAGCAACAGGGAAAGAATTCTTCTCTTCTTCATATGACTCCTCCCTTCCGGCCAAAAAGCCAGTGACAGGACGAACAATTCGTACTCTTATAGTATACCATACTTCTGTGTAAATACAAATATGGGCGTGTCGATTTGTTTGACCATTACTATGTCCGGGATGTACAAAATCAGGGGAGTAAAGATAGTTTGCCACCCCGGGATTTTACACAGAAATTCTTCCGGCTCTAATGCAGTCATATGGCAAAAAACAAGTGCCAGAAGCCTGAAAAAAGCATTCTGAGCAGGTGGAAGGGGAGACAAATTAAGTGGGTATAAGCAAAATGTCACAAACGCGGAGCCGGAAGCTTTCTGGAAAAATATTTGTGCAAAATCCCGAGGTATCATACTATCTTTGCGCCCCCGGATTATTGCACATCCCGGACATAGCAATCCCATGTCAAAATTGGTTTGTGCAATCTCCTGGATAGCAAATAAGATCTGATACCCCATTTTCGATTCTGGACCAAGCTGGAAGGATTAAAAAGGGTATCAGATCTATTATACGACCTTGCATATTGCACATATCACTCTGTTCAAAGGTCAAAAATGGTATGTTGTGCAAATTTTGAGGTATTAAAAATAATTCGCCACCCTGGATTTTACACCATGTATCCAGACCCAGTTTTTGATTTATGTAAGCCAAGGAGAGCCATAGTTACAATAGCATCCCACTGAAAGCCTACTCCAGACTAAATCCTTTTTAGGAGCAAATCAACAAACCTGCATTTTCTCGTCATACCAAAGCCCGGCTGCGTCTCTTATCGTAGCCGGGCTTTAGTATTTTCTTCATTTTACAGTCGGATCGCTTCTCCCAAAGTAAATGAGTAGATCCATGTTTCCAGAACGGGCTTCCCAGAGGCTGCTTCTAGAGCATGGCGGTACTGCGCGAGCTGCTCCCGGTAGCGTTCCACCAGCATTTCAGCGCCGTTCTTTCTCGGCACCCGGTCTGTTTTGTAATCCCACAGGATCCAGCCGTCCTTTGTCTCGGCACAGACATCAATGATTCCCTGCACTAATACCCATTCGGTATCCGGAATATCAGGATCCTTTCGAAGGTCAGACAGAGACACCTTCATAATAAAAGGCTGCTCCCTGCGAAGCATTCCTCTGGACTCTGCCTCTATGGCTTTCTGCCCCAACGGTGAGCAATAATAGCGGACGATGTCCTTGGGATTCACCGCAGCGACGCCTTCCGGGGTGATTTCCCCGCGGTCCCCGAGTTCCTGCAGGCAGGCAGCGACAGCCTGAAGATCCGTCCCTTTGGCCGGCGGCAGTTTTTCCATCAGGCGGTGGTAGGCCGTGCCTCGTGCAGCACCGGCAGCCATTCGCTCGATTTCATCCTGCACCTGGTCAGCTGTATTGCTCTGCCATTGATCAGCCATATCGTCCAGCAATGGATAAGCCATTTCGCCCTGCAATTGGTCCATCTTGTAATCCTGCAACGCTTCAGCTCCGTCTTCCGGCGGCGCTTCCTGCATGGCTCGCTGCAGGGCCAGTGCCTTCAGTTCGGACACGGACACGGCCGGTTTCTGGTGTACCACGTCTTCAAACGGGTAGCGGAATGCCAGGATCTCTTCCAGCAGCCGGTGGAGTTCTTCGTCCGACGGTGGTTGCTGCAGCAGCTTCTCCAATGTCCTGCGGACAGTCAGATCCCTTGATACGCCGGCGTCCTCAGACTCTTCTGCAGCTTTCTCCAGCCGGAGTTCAAAGATTCCGCCGGGCGTGCTAAGATGCGCCATCAGCAAAAAGTCCATATAGCTGTTTGCGCTCTCAATCTGCCAGGCCGGCAGGAATCCGGATTCTTCTGCCTCAGCACTCTCCCATTTTTCCAGCAGCTTGTCGGGATCCTGCGCAGACCCCATCAAGATCAGCTTTTCTCTAGCTCGTGTCATCGCGACATACAGGACACGCAGTTCCTCGCCCTTCATCTCCCGGGTCAGCACCTGTGCCAGCATACGTTTGTGCAGCGTCCGATATCTTACGGCGCGCTCCGGAACGATGTCATCGCATGCCAGGCCTTTTTCATCGTGGATCAGCATGGCTTCTTTGGTGTCGGTCAAATTGAACTGCTTACCGCATCCCGCCACGATGACTACGGGATATTCCAGGCCCTTGCTCTTGTGAATGGTGGTGATGCGCACCAGATCCTCCTGCTCGGAAAGGACCTGGGCCTCTCCTAAATCCAGGCTGTATTTCTGCAGCTGCTCGATATAGCGCAGGAAGGAAAAGATGCCCCGGTAGCTGGTTTCCTCGTAGCGCATGGCCATTTCCATAAGCATCTCTATATTCGCGCGGCGGATCTTTCCCCCGGCCCGGGCGGAAAAGACCAGTCCGGCATCCGTTTCAGACAGGATGCGCTCCAGCAGCTCGTGAATGGGAAGCACCGGCGAAAGCCTGCGATACGTCTCCAGCATGGCCGCAAAAGCCTCCCATTTTTCCGTAAAATGTCCCCGGGCACTTCCGGACACAAGCCGGTCCCACAGCGGTCCGGGATCACTCCCGGCAAGCATCAGCGCCAGTTCTTCTTCCTGCCAGCCGCCGATGGGCGAAAGCAGGACCGACGCCAGCGGGATATCCTGCAGGGGATTATCCAGTATGCGCAGGAAATTCAGCAGGATCTGCACCTCCGGTGCGGAAAAATAACCGCTCTTCAGCTGGGCGTACGCCGGGATACCTTCCCGGTTCAGGACATCTACAAAGATATCTGCCCAGCCGGCAGCCGCCCGCAGCAGAATAACAATATCCCGGTAGCGGGGCGGACGCAGTTCTCCCGTATCCGCATCCCGGATGAGGCAATCCGACTCCGGACCCATCAGCTCCCGGATACGTCTGGCGGCGCACAGCGCCTCGGATTCCGCCGCATCCGCAGAATCACTCTTCGGCAGCAGGATCAGCTCTGCCGTGGGGTCTTCCCCTTCAAACGGCATACCGTGTACCAGTCTGGCGCGCTCCTCATACTCTACACCGCCAAGTTCCCGCCGCATCACACGAGCAAAAAGGTCATTTACGGCATCCAGCACCCGGCCGCGGCTGCGGAAATTGCGGCCCAGATCTATGCTGAAGCCCTCCGCAACACGCCCCTGATATGTCGGATCGTTTGGCACATCTTCGGTTGATGTTATCTTACTCGCAGGATGTTTATCCTGCCCCTCCGCCGACAGCGCCGGCACAAAGCGGTCATATTTGCCCATAAAGAGCTCCGGCTTTGCCATGCGGAACTTGTAAATACTCTGCTTTACATCCCCCACCATGAACATGTTGGGGTGCCCCCGGTCCTCGCCGGAGAGTGTTTTCAGGATCATTTCCTGCACCAGGTTGCTGTCCTGATATTCATCTACAATAATCTCTCGGAAGGTGTCGCCCAGCTCTGCAGCCAGCGGCGTGGGCACGTCGATACCGTTTTCTTTTGTAAGCAACAATTGCAGCGCCCAGTGCTCCATATCTGAAAAATCCGCCGCGTTCCGACGCTCTTTTTCCCTGGCATATCTTTCGGCGAACTGCAATGTCAGGCGCACCAGCATGCGGATATCCCGCAGGCAGCGCTCTTCACGTTCATCCTCCGCGGCAAGATCCACACAGTAAGCATCCTTCAGGCTCTTGAAGTCAGCACGCACAGATTTGCGCCACTCAAGAAGTCGATCCTTTTCGGCGGGATCATAGACATCCTTTTTAGAAAATCTGGGGGCCTTATCAAAGGAAGCGGTATCCATCGCAGCAAGCAGTGCCGCAAGTTCCTCCTGCGCCAGCACGGAGCTGATAACTGCAGCGTCAGAGGCGAAGAGATCTGCGTATTTTCCCAGCCCCTCTGCCGCGTCCGCCTGCTCCTTCCCCTGAAGAGATCGGGACAGCAGTCCCCGCAGACGTCCCTGTAGAAGTTCAAACAGCGCCTGCTTCCAGTCCCAGGTGTTTTCCCGCAGGCTCATCAGCCACTCTTCCGGCCAGGGCTGGCTATCGGCCGCATCGGCCAGATGCTGTATCATATTCCGGAGCGGCTCATCGCCCCGCTCGGAACCAAAGGCATCCGCAAAGTGCACAAAATCCTCCGCAGATTCCTCAAAAGCCTCTTCCAGGACCTGTGAGATCACATCCTCCTGCAAAAGCTTGCTCTCGCCTTCCTCCATCATCCGCACATCCGGATCGATGTTCAGCAAGTGAAAATAATTCCTCACCATCCAGCTGCAGAAGCTGTCGATGGTAGAGATATGCGCCTGGGAGAGCAGCGGGATCTGCCGCTGCAGATGATGGTTGTCCGGGTTCTCCTCCAGGCGAAGGGAGATTTCCCGCTGAAGGCGCGTGCGCATTTCAGCCGCGGCAGCACGCGTAAAAGTGACCACCAGCAGTTCACTTACGGAGAGAGGCCGCACGGTATCCGTAATCTGCGACACGATATGCTCGATCAGCACCGCGGTCTTACCGCTTCCGGCCGCCGCGGAGACCAGCAGATTTCCGCCGCGGTGAGCAATGACAGCTTCTTGTTCTGTGGTCCACTTCACGGTCTCTCCTCCTTTCCGCCTTCCCGGCTATTTACTACACCATCTTCACGCCTCTTCACAGTACTTTCTTCCAGGCTCTTCGTGTTCCCTGCTTCCGCCAGCTTCTCCCAGGCGTCCTTTTCCTTCCATTCACGAATGCGGCGGTAGCGGTAGCCCTCCCGCCGGGGATCAAAGCCACAGGCACTGCGGTACGGACAGTAGTCGCAGGCCGTCTTATCCTTCCTGCGATAGGGCCTGGCAGAAATGTTCCCCTGCCGCAGCTGTTCTCCGTAGCCGTGGATCTTTTCCCGCACATAGGACCCCAGCAGCGCGAACTGCTCTTCGCTGGCCTTGCTGCCCTTCGCCGGGCCCTGGCGTCCGTCCAACGCAGAAGCATCACTGGCCAGCCCGTTCGGTCTCCAAAGCGCCAGAAGCTTTTCCTGTTCTGTCTCCTCCTCCCAGTCGTCGGAGGCGTCGATCTGCTCCTCCCGCAGCGGATAATAGAATACGCCGCCCGGATGCACATGTTCCCTGCCGTGCTTCTTTCCTTCGGCAGCCAGCACCGCTTCCAGATACAGGATCAGCTGCAGGGAAAGACCCTCTATGATCTCACTGAAATCCCATTTTTTATTGCTGGTCTTAAAATCCATGACACGATAGTAGGATTCCTCTCCCTGACGGCAGACATCCACGCGGTCCGCCACGCCGTTCAGCACCATGCGCGTCTCTTCCGAAAGCTCCACATTCAAAGAAGGCGTGGTCCAGCCGGAAAACATCCACTCTGCGTACAGGGGCTCAAAATCTCCCTCCGACAATTGGGCACAGATGGCCCAGATGGCCCGTGCCGCCAGCCGTTCGTACCGGCCGTACTGATATTTTCCGTAGGCGGAATCCCCCGCCATCTGTCGGATGCGGTCCTCACCGGAGGCCTGCAGCAGAACCTCCCGCAGGATTTCCTCCCGCTCCTCCTCCTTCAATGCAGTGATATCTGCGCCTCGGCGACTGCACGCCTGCAGGAATAGCTCCATGATACGATGGAAAAAGGAGCCTCGCTCCGCCGGAGAAAAATCTGCTCCACGGCGCTCCGAAAGGCCCAGGGCATACTGGAAAAAGTGTCTGGCCTCGCAGGCGGCAAAGCATTCCAGGCGGGAAATACTTCCCGTCAGTTCCTTCCCGTACAGCAGGCTGGCGGTTGTCCCGGACAGGACCGTTCCCTCATAGGCCGGGAATGCCTCGTGCAGCAAAAGCTCCATCCGGCCGGATGTATCTGCAGCGGCCAGTTCCCGGTAAAGCGAAAGCATCGCATATTTTTCAGGTTCCTGCTTTCCTTTCCCCGTGGCCAGCACAGCTTCTCCCAGCCCCTGCATCCCCGCAGCCGCCATCCGCCAGGCGTCATCCGCACCGGAAAGGTCCCGGACATCTTCCTCTTCCTGGGTGAGGTCCTGCATGGAGAGCGCCGGAAATAGTCGCAGAAGCTGATCCAGCAAATAGGAAGGACGCAGCGCGGATCCGCTGCCATCCATGCGCGAAAGCGTCAGATACAGATGCTCAGAGGGCCGCGTCATCAGCATGTACAGATAAAAACGGTCCTCGCCCGCCGTTTCTTCCGCCGTCGGCGCCAGTTCCACCGCGTGGTCCCGCAGCAGCGCGCGCTCCCACTCAGAAAGAATTCCGCCGGAAGCGGCCTTCCCCGGGATCACGCCCTCATTCATGCCCAGCACAAAGAGCGCCTTCACCTCTGTCAGGCGGCTTCGGCGCAGGTCACCTACCTGTACCAGGTCCAGACCTGCCGGCAGCATGCCAAGCTTTGCCTCCGCCAGGCCGGCATCCAGGATCTCCAGGAATTCACTGCGGGATACATTTTCCTTTCCCAGCAGCGCATCCAGCTGCCCCAGAAAGCCCGTCAGATATTCGCAGACGCGCTCATTCTCCTCCGCACGCACAAAATCTCCGCTCTCCTTGCAAAGTTCTTTCAGTGCCTCTGCCTTCTGCGGAAGTTCGCCGGCCTCCATCATCGCAAGGAGCGCCTGTACATAATCGCTTATGGTATACGCGGTTTTCCCAGACAGCGCCAGAACAGGCGCCAATTCATTAAGCACCTTTTCCCGGCAGGCATTCACCAGATTCAGGTCTGCAGGCCGCCTGGGATCCGGTATGCGCTCCCATGTCTCCTGCCAGCGCCGTTTTCCCCGGATACCGGCGGCGGACACGTACAGATCCAACGCGTCAATTTCTTCCCGCGTCATATCGGAAAGGCCGCAGCGCAGGAAGGTAAAAATGCGTTCATAGGAAAACTGCTGTTCCGGCACCCGCAGGGCTGCCCGCAGATATTCCACCACCGGATTTCCCAGGATCCCCTTCTTCCGGTCCATATATACGGGAACGCCCGCATCCGCAAAAGCCTTCTGCAGCAGCGGCCGATACAGATCAAGATCGCCTGCCACCACAGCGATCTGCCGACAGCGCATCCCCTCCCTCAGCAGGCGGGAAATGCGCCTGGCGGTCCACTCTGCCTCCTGTCGGGGGCTGCGAAGCATGGAAACATGCACTCGTTCCGGCGCGCCTTCATACACATCCTTCCCGCCATAACGTAGATACCTGGAAGCAAGAAAAGCCAGGTCCGGACGTCCGGTAAAACGATATGACTTCTCCAGATACTCCCGGGTCACCGGAGCGTGCACCTCCGCGGCCATCCGCACCAGCTGTGCGCAGGCCATGCGGCTCATATAAAAGAGTTCTCCTTCCCGGATCTCAGGGGACGCATCTTCCCGCTGCGGCAGCAGAAAGACCGCTGTCACAGACTCCGCCTGCTTCAGCATTTCCTGCAGAATCTGCCGCTGTACGGGCGTAAAACCGGTAAAATGATCCATGGCGATCACCCAGCCCGAAAGCGCCTTTTCCTTCTTCAGATATGCCAACAGCATGGGCAGCAGCTCCTCCGGTACGCGCGTCTCCGGTCCCCGCTGCTGAAGAAAGGCATGCAGAAAGACCCGCAGTTCCTGTACCTTGCGGGCCAGCAGCGGATGCCCGGAAAGTTCGGACTCCAGCACCGAAAGCTGCTCCTCTGTAATACCGTACTGCAGAAGTTCAGAGATCATGCTCATCAGGCGGCTGATGAACCCGCCCTTTTTCAGGCTGCGGCGAAACAGGCGGATTTCTTCCTCTGCTGTGCCCGCCGCCTGCCTGAGCAGCATATTTTTGCCGGTCTCCGTCAGGATATTCATCCGCGCAAGGGAATCCCCCAGCAGGCGGTAGGCCAGCCGCTCAAAGCTCATGATCTCAATATTCATGACGGCGTGATTCGGATGGGTCTCCACCAGATCTCGCTGTGTCTGCATGGTAAACTGCTCCGGCACCAGCAGGATATGGCGCTGGTGCGGATGCTCTGCCGCGTGCTGTATCAATCCGGTCCGCAGACGCGTGCTCTTGCCGGTCCCCGGACTCCCAAGAATCAGATGTAAGGACATTGCAATGCTCCTGTCTATTTATGAAAGCGCCGGAATTGTCCGGCGTTTATAGAACCGTAATCATTCCATCCGTCATTCCCCGCAGGGATATGCCGCCCTTCCGGTAGCTTTCTGCCGCCGCCAGCACCTCTGCGGTCACCCTCTCACCAGGAGCAATCAGAGGAATACCTGGCGGATAAGCCATCACACTTTCCAGACAGATCAATCCCTCCGCCGCCTCCGCAGACACCTGCCGGCCGGTCTGTATGGCGGCCTCCCCGGGGGAAAGCACCACCTTCGGCTGCGGTAGCAGCGGCAGGGCGTCATACAAGGCCTCTTCTCCGGGTGAAATTGGCAGGGCTCCATGTACCGTCTCTTCTCCGAAAACTGCTGCAGATCTCCACCGTCGGTCAATGTCTATGAGCGCCTCCGCAAAGGCCTCTATTTTTTCTGCCGTATCCCCCGCGCCGGTCATGGCGATCACGTGTCGGGGTGCTGCCATCTCCAGCTCAAATCCATACTCCTTCCGCAGCAGATCCATCAGCGCCGCGCCGGTACGTCCGGTCCGCGCCGTGGATACCACCAATTTGGAAGGATCCTTTATCCCTGACGGCATATCCAGCACCTGCAGACCGTGCAGGCAGGCTGTTCGCGCGTAAAAATCTGAAAGCATGCGCTCCCAGCCGGAAAAATCGATCTTGTTTTCCGCCAGAAGACGCACGCATCGGTCGATCCCGGCCATCAAAATATACGAAGGGCTGCTGCTCTGATAGATGTCCAGTGCAGCCTTGATCCGCTCTTTATGGACCAGTGTCCCCTGTGAATGAATCAGTCCCGTTTGGGTAAAAGCCGGCAGGGTCTTGTGGAGGCTCTGCACCACCACGTCCGCACCGCCCTGCACCGCCCCGGCAGGAAAACGACCGAATCCCAGATGCGCTCCGTGGGCTTCATCTACCATCAGTGGTACGCCGTATTTATGGCAGATCTGTGCAATGCGGGGAATATCCGACAGGATCCCTTCATACGTGGGGGAGGTCAATACCACCAACGCAGGCTTCCGGCTTCGGTTCTCTGCCGGCAGCATTTCCTCTACAGCTTTACACGATGTCTCCAGCATTTCCTCCACGGTCTCCGGCAGGATCTGTCCACAGAAATCCCAACCGCCAACAGAGGCCGGTATGATATAGACCGGCTTCAACTGACGAAGCATCAGGGCGTGGTACACCGAACGATGACAATTCCTGGCCACCAGCACGGTATCCCCCGGCTTTGTGCAGGCCGTAATGCCCGCCAGAATGCCGGCGGTACTTCCGTTCACCAGATACCAGCTTTCTTCCGCCCCGAAGGTACGGGCCGCCAGGTCCATCCCTTCCTTCAGGATCCCCTCCGGTGCATGGAGATCATCCATCCCGTCGATCTCTGTGATGTCCAGGCCGTAGGGATTTTCCATCTCATACGCGCGGATATTCCGTTTGTGCCCCGGCATGTGCAGGGGGTAGGGACCGGCGTCTCTATGATATTTCAGTTTTTCGTACAATTCCACCGGCTTTCGACCTCCTGAAGTGCGAAACGATCTATTTCAAACTTTATATGACAAAAAGGCCGCCTCCGCCAAATCAAAAGCAGAGGCGGCCGGATATCCGTTTACGTTTGCGTTTACGGTTTCAGCTGCATATACAGATCCCGGTACTGTCTGGCCGAATTTTCCCAGGATACATCCTTATCCATATCGCGCTGTACCATTTCATCCCAGCACCAGCGATTGGTGAAGTAGAAGGTCTTGGCGCGGTTGATGGCATCCAGCAGCAGTCCGGATTCATAGCGGTCAAAGGTAAAGCCGTTGCCGCCGTTGGTGTTCGCATTGTAGGGTTCCACGGTATCCTTCAGACCGCCGGTCTCCCGGACGATCGGAATGGTGCCGTAGCGCATGGCGATCAGCTGCGTCAGGCCGCAGGGCTCAAAGAGCGAAGGCACTAGCAGCGCATCCGCGCCGGCATATATCTGATGCGCGCGTCCCTCATCGTACATAATGCAGGAGCAGACGCTTCCCTTAAAGCGATCCTCATAATACCGGAAGGAGTTTTCATACCGGTCATCGCCGGTGCCGAGCACGACCACCTGGGTGTGCCCGTCAATCAGCTGCGGCAGCACCTCGTTCACCAGGTCCAGGCCCTTCTGGTCCGTCAGACGGGAAATCAGGCCGATCACAAACATGTGATCATCCTGTGCCAGGCCTAGGCTCTCCTGCAGCGCGCGCTTGTTGGCTTTCTTGCGCTCCAGCACATTGGTGATATCGTAGTTGACCGCCAGCCTCGAATCCGTCCAGGGATTCCACATATCGGTGTCGATGCCGTTCACGATGCCATAAAGCTTTCCGGAATGGTAACGAAGATGATCGTCCAGCCCTTCTCCGTAGAACGGCGTCTGGATCTCCTGCGCATAGGTGCCGCTGACGGTGGTAATGCTGTCCGCAAATGCCAGTCCGCCCTTGAACATGTTGGCGTCCTCATAGCCCTGGCGCAATCCCTGGTAATTGAACACATAATCCGGCAGCCCGGACCAGAACTGAATGGTAGGGATATTGTAGATGCCCTGGAAGCGCAGGTTGTGAATGGTCAGCATGGTCTTGGCTGCAGCCACCGGCGTGCCGCCGAACATGGTGCGCTGGAACACCGGCACCAGGCCCGCCTGCCAGTCATGACAGTGAATGATATCCGGATGCCAGTCCATATAGTTCAGAGCTGCCAGCGCGGCTTTGGAAAAGAAGCAGTACTTCGGGATATCATCTACCAGGTTTGTATAGGGATTGCCGAAGCCAAAGAACTCTTCGTTATCAATAAAATCATAGACCACGCCATCCCAGACATATTCCATGATACCCACGTAATAGCTGCGGCCATCCTGAGAGAGATCCATATAAAACTCTCCGCGATAGACCATCTTCTCCTGGTACTTCCAGGGGATGCATTTATAGCGCGGCAGAATTACCTTTACATCGCAGTTCAGACGGGTCAGCGCCCGCGGCAGCGCATACATGACATCACCCAGTCCTCCGGTCTTCACGAAGGGATAGCACTCCGATCCGATAAAAGCGACGCTTCTGCGAGGCTGCGGCATGTAATCCATTGACATTTTCATTCCTCCCAACTTTTATCCAAATATTTTTCCTGTTTTGATCACCTTTTTGGCGATCTTATATTCCGGTCCTTCCAGCACTTTGGCGGCTTCCGCCAGTTTCTCCCGGATCGGGATGTGCTGAGGACAGTGAGTTTCACATTTTCCGCATTTCACGCACTGGGACGCGGAACTGGTCTCTCCGCGCATCAGGGTATTCTGCATGTAATCGCGCTTGGCGGAGACGCGTCCCTCTGCGAAAGCTGCGTTGTAGCTCCGGAAGGCGCCGGGGATGTCTACATTCTTCGGGCACGGCATGCAGTACGCGCACCCGGTGCAGCCCACTTTGATGGTAGCATTGATGGCGCCCTTCACCTTTTCCAGCAGTGCACGCTCTTCTTCCGTCATACTGTGGGGACGGGTTTCCTGCGCCACCCGTACGTTTTCTTTGATCATCTCCAGAGAATTCATGCCGGAAAGCACTACCTTCACCTCCGGCTGGTCATACAGCCAACGGAAAGCAAGCTCGGCAGGCGTTCTTCCGCCGCCCTCCTTCCGGATGATCTCCTTCGCCTCCTTCGGCAGAAGATTTACCAGACGGCCGCCCCGCAGCGGTTCCATAATGACCACCGGCAGTCCCTTCTCCCTGGCATAGAGCAGGCCCGCCCGTCCGGCCTGGGCATTCTCATCCATGTAGTTATACTGAATCTGGCAGAACTCCCACGGATAGGCATCTACCAGTTCTTTGAAAGCGCTGCTGTGCCCGTGGTAGGAAAAGCCGACATGGCGGATCTGTCCGCAGGCCTTCTTTTCGGCGATCCACTCTTCTATGCCGTACTTCTTCACCCGCTCCCAGGCGGCCACATCGTTTACCATGTGCATCAGGTAATAATCGATATGGTCCGTGCGAAGCCGTTTCAGCTCCTCCTGAAAGATCTTCTCGATCGCGTCTCCGGAACGAATCATATAATGCGGCAGTTTGGTCGCAATATTCACCTGATCGCGCAGGCTGTTCTTTTCCAGGATCTCTCCCAGCACCGCCTCGCTGCCCGGATATATGTAGGCCGTATCAAAATAGTTTACGCCTTTCTTGATGGCGTAAAGAATCTCTTTTTCCGCTTTTTCCTTATCAATGCCGGTGCCCTTCTTGGTAAAGCGCATGCACCCATACCCCAGCACCGAAAGCTTTTCGTGGTCACAGCCCGCTCTGTACTGCATATCGTTTTTCCTCTTTTCGCCTTGCGAAATCTATTTTCACCCTCTGCGTGCGACAGGCTGGTTTAAGCGGTGTTAGCACGCTTTTGTTATTATACCCCCCTGTGACACATTTTGCAAGATTTCCAGGTATTAGAATTGTATAGCAAATATTAATGCTATCTTCGAAATTGTACTCAATAAACACCGGCCCCTATACAAGGCCGGCACTAAAACTTCTTCTTTACTTCGTGTTGCTTTTGCTCTATGTATTATTTTCTCCCTATTCCTACATAATCATACTCACAATACCAGAAGTCCGACTGGAAAAATTGATTCTCAAATTCGTCCAGCGCATCCCGCATCCATTGGTAGTTCTTCTTTGTCTCCGGATCGCCGGGATCTCTCTCCAGGGCTCTTTTAAAGTAGTTGATACGATAAGAAAAATTTTCCTGGAAAAGAGCCTCCCTTTCATCAAAGGAAAAACAGCTCAGATCCTTCATATTGCTGAACATCTTTACATCTCTGAAGCCGGCATCTACCAACTGCGTATAAATCTTCCGACCGTTGATACGATCAGATACGCCTCTGGCCTCCATCGTCTTTTGAAAAATGGCTGGCGCATTTAAGTCTCGTGACTTCAGTCGTGAGTTAGCCAGCCCCAAAAGGCAAGATAAAGGGAACA
>CAMNFR010000013.1 GCA_946537305.1 uncultured Lachnospiraceae bacterium
TAAAGCCCGGTACATCCTGTATGGCAAGCTTTACCATGGCCTCGCGGTGCTTTGCACGCGTCACATGGGAATGAACGGTCTTCAGATACTGGTTGCCGGTGGGCATGACCACGATTTCATCCAGCGAAAGCTCACGCATCGCAGCCAGCCCCATCTGTTCGTGCGCCAGATGTATGGGGTCAAATGTGCCCCCCAGGATACCTTTTTTCTTCATGGCAGCTGAATATGATCCTTCAGATCCCGGTTTTCCCGGTAGAGGATGATCTTGCGGCCGATGACTTTGATCACCTGGGAACGGGTACGATCCGCAAGTGTGGCAGCCAGTTCGTTCAGATCATCAAAATTGTTCTTCAGGACGTTGAGCTTGATCAGCTCATGGGTGAAGAAAGCTTCTTCCACCGCCTGTGCGACCTCCGGTGTTACACCGGATTTTCCGATGGCAAAGACCGGATCCAGCTTGGCAGCCAGTCCGATCAGATAACTTCTCTGTTTGCTGGTCATAGCTGATTTTTACTCCTTGTAGTAATCGAAGGCCAGTCCGTACATGCGTACGGTATCGCCCTCCTGAATGCCCATAGCCTCCAGTTTGTCCAGAATCCCCTGTTCCCGCAGGAATTTCTGGAAGAAAAGAAATCCCTTTTCGGATTCCAGGTTCGTGTAGCCCAGCATCTTTTCGATGCGGGGACCTTCTACCACAAATTCCCCTTCCTCGTTCTGAGAAACCTCATAAGGAAGTTCGGACACTGTATCCCATGCGGGATCATATTCCTGCTCAAAGATGACCGGCTTCAGCTCGGTTTCCTGCAGCAACTTCCACACATGAGCCATCAGCTCCTTCAGCCCCTGTCCGGTTACGGCAGATATGGGGAATACCTTTTTACCTTCGGGCTCGAATGCCTCCCGAAGACGGCCAATGGGATCATCTCCCTCCATGATGGCGTCAATCTTGTTGGCCGCAATGACCTGCGGTACTTCTGCAAGAGCCGGATCATAGGCAGCCAGCTCCCGGTTAATGGAGCGTACGTCCTCTACAGGGTCGCGTCCTTCGGTACCGGCAGCATCCACCAGATGGATCAGCAGGCGGGTGCGCTCGATATGCCGGAGAAAATCATGTCCCAGGCCAACGCCTTCAGCAGCGCCGTCGATCAGGCCGGGGATATCCGCAATCACAAATCCGTTTCCGTCTCCCAGATCCACCACGCCCAGGTTCGGCTGCAGCGTCGTAAAATGATAATTCGCGATCTTCGGTCTGGCATTGGTCACATGGGACAGCAGGGTGGATTTACCAACATTCGGATAACCCAGAAGGCCTACGTCCGCGATCATCTTCAGCTCCAGCGTGACCCACAGCTCCTGTCCGGGTTTTCCGGGCTGCGCATATTTGGGCGCCTGCATGGTGGAGGTCGCATAGTGCATATTGCCCTGTCCGCCGCGGCCGCCCTTCAGGATTACTTTGCGGGTGTTATCCCCGGACATATCCGCGATTACCTTGCCGCTCTCGGCTTCTTTGATCACGGTGCCCTCCGGGACCTTAATGATCAGGTCCTCGGCGCTGGCGCCATGGCACCGTCTCTTTCCGCCTTCCTGGCCGCGGCCGGCAACGTACTTGCGCACATGGCGGAAATCCGTCAGTGTATTCAGACCTTTGTCTACAACAAAAACAATGTCGCCGCCCTTGCCGCCGTCGCCGCCATCCGGGCCGCCGTCCGGCACAAAAAGCTCCCGCCGGAAGCTGACATGACCGTCACCCCCGTCGCCGGATTTTATGAAAATTTTGGCGTGATCTGCAAACATGTGGGTCACACTCCTTTGAATATCGGTAAAATCCACAGAACGCCGACGGATAATCGTCGGCGTTCTGCTGGTTACTCATTGTTACTCTTCAGTTCTCGGATATACAGAGACCTGCTTTCTGTCTCTGCCCATTCTCTCGAAACGGACAACACCGTCCACCTTTGCGAACAGTGTATCATCTCCGCCGCGGCCAACATTCACACCGGGGTGAATGTGCGTTCCGCGCTGACGATAAAGGATATTCCCGGCCAGAACAAACTGTCCGTCTGCTCTCTTAGCGCCTAACCGCTTCGCCTCGGAATCTCTTCCGTTCTTCGTAGAACCTACGCCCTTTTTATGAGCCATGAAATGTCACCTCCTCGAATATGTCGTTGTGACTGCTCCGCAGAAGCGGAGCCGGAAGATCAAGCTGAAATTACTTCTCGATGGCTTCGATCTTCAGCTTGGTGTAAGCCTGTCTGTGACCGTTCTTCTTATGATATCCGGTCTTTCTCTTGTACTTGTAAACAATGACCTTCTTGCCCTTGGTCTGACCCAGAACCGTAGCTTTGACCTTAGCGCCTTCTACGGTGGGAGCACCAATGGTAAGCTCGCCATCATTTACCGCCAGAACCTGATCGAACTCATAAGCATCACCCTCGGCTACGTCCAGCTTCTCCACGAAAACGACATCGCCTTCGGCAACCTTGTACTGCTTTCCGCCAGTAGCGATAATTGCGTACATCCTATAGCACCTCCTGTATCCATACTCGCCAGTTACGGTGTCCGCCAAATGCGGAACTTTTGCCTGACCTCACTGAGCGGCAATGTATGCAATATCCATGTGTGCTCGCATACCCGAATATACTAACATTTTTAGAATTGCACGTCAAGTGATTTTTTAAAAATCTTTTAAGCTCATCCACAGCGGCATCCGCACTTTTTTGCGTGTGATTTCCGCAAGGTTCAGCTTGGTGATATCTACCAGAACAGCTTTTTGCGGGTCCTTTGACAAGGTCTCCCTCAGTAGTCGCTGGACTTGCTGCCGGTGCTCCTCTTTTTCCATATCGATAAAATCCACCAGAATGATTCCGGACAGATTTCGCAGGCGGAGCTGATACCCGATTTCCAGGCATGCCTCCTGATTGATCTTAAAGAAGGTCTCTTCTTTGTTTTTGTGACCGTCGTATTTGCCCGTATTTACGTCGATAACGGTCAACGCCTCTGTATAATCGATGATCAGGAAACCGCCCGATTTGAGCCACACACGGCGTTCCAGGGCTATCTGAAGGAAATGATCAAGCCGATAACATTTATCCAGCGGATAGCTGTCCTCATACAGACGGAGCGATAGCTCACTGTCCAAAGTAAAATAAGGAAGCCTCAACAGTTCCTCGTTAATATCTGTCTGGTCGGTCAGCACCTCTGTCTGAATGCCCTCAGGATGATCCCGGATGATCGATTCACTGGCACGACCGGCGGCATATAGACGGGTAAATGGGGGACGATGAAGGGCCGTCTGCCGGATTTCAGTCAACTGCCGGATCAGCGCTTCAGCCTCTTTAAGAATTGTTTCATCCGAAGCATTTTCCGCGTTGGTGCGGACAATAAAACCTATGTTTTCTTTTTCGGCCAGAGAAGTAAGCAGTGCCGTAAGTGCATCTCTGCGGGCCTGGGAATGGATCTTCGCAGAGACAGCTACCTGCTGTTTATCTGTAATGAGTACGATATGGCGTCCGGTCAGCGAAAGGCTCCGCGATACCCGCGGTGCTTTGAGCGCCGTCCCTTCGCGGGTCACGACGACCGGAAAAACATCCCCGGGTACAGGACGCTTCGCTCCCTTTTCCAGAGGCATAAAGCAGGGCTGCTCCGGGAGGATATCCAGGAAAACAGCTTCCATGTTGCGGACAACATTCTTTACCTGTGCAAGGCAGATATCGCCAACGGCCAGATCGGGATCTTCTTCCTCTGCGATCCATTCCACGACCCGCTGGTCCTGCCAGACCGCTGTCAGGCGTTTTCCGTTTCGCCGCGTAATGATAATTTTCTGCAGCGGCTCCTTGAACATACCTTCTCCTTTTGAGATCAATTCTTTCGTCAGCTCCAATTCCTTTGTAAGGATCAAATGGAAATCTCCTCTCCCAGCTCCGAAAGAGAGACGCCTTCTTCCGTCCTCATATCCAGACGGTGAATCGCCAGCCAAAGATCACGGACGCGTTCGCCGGATTCTCCCGGAATCTTAAAACGTTCCAGTCCGGCAAAAGCAATCAGCTGCTCCATCACCGTCTCCGGCTTCAGGTTTGCCGCAGAACCGGCCGACAGGCACATGGTAAAGACGCCGGCTCCCTCCGCGTGCAGAGAAAGGATCCAGGGGCGGATATTGATGCGATCCGCCTCAAAGGCTTCATCACGCTTCTTCTTTTTCGCCTGTTTCTTTCCGGCGGCCTCCACAATGATCTCTCGCTGATCCATAAAATGCTGTACAACAGAGATCCATATTTCCCGGCTGAGCGCCTGCGCCTCCGTGGAACGCAGGGTGACGCGATAGTCCGCCTGTCCGATCAGGGCCATCGCGCTGCTTCCCTTCTTTTTCTGTCCTTCCGGAAGACGGCGGATGGAGTTCACGCGGATTCCGTCTGCCATAACTGCATTCAGCGAAGCCAGTATTTCCTCTCCGCTCTCACTGATCAGTGAATCCTCCAGCTCAGTATCAAGATATTCTCCCTCCGAAGTGAGTCCGACAGACAGCGGAGAGGCGAAGGACATCAGGGGATGCGGATGAAACCCTTCGGAATACTTTACCGGGATCTCTGCCCTGGCAAAGGCCTTCTGAAAATACCGGAGGATATCCAGGTGTCCGATAAAGCGCAGATTCCCCTCTTTAGAAAAACGAATTCTCACCTTCATGTCACTGCTCTCCTTCCGGAACAGACGATTCGCTGTCTTTCATCCGCGGTTCCGTACAGATCCCGCAGCCAAAGGTCGCGGCGCCGCAGCCGCTGCAAGCCTGTTTGCAGTTGGGGGTCACGATGCCCTGCATGGCGCGCTCCCACTCCCTGCGCAGGAACTTTTTGGTGACACCAATATCGATAAAATCCCAAGGGAAGATCTCTTCCGCAGAGCGCTCCCGCAAGGTATAGAAATCCGGGTCGATACCGCAGGAGTCAAAGGCAGCCATCCACTTATCATTGTCAAAGAAGTCAGACCAGGCATCAAACAGACATCCGGACCGATAGGCCTTCTCAATCGCAGGAGCCACACGCCGGTCACCTCTGGCCAGAATGCCTTCCAGCACGGTCACATCTGCCTCATGATACTGGTAATGCATGGCACGATGATTCAGCTGATGGAAGAAGGTATCCTTCACAAGCCGCGCGCGGCGAAGATACTCCTCCTTCGGGAACATCGTAGCCCACTGGAAAGGCGTAAAAGGCTTCGGGACAAAGAAGCTGGAACTTGCGGTCAGCTGTATTTTTCCGTTTCGTTTCTCCTTCGGGACCTCATCATAGAAGCGTTCACAGATCCGTTCGGAGAGCTCTGCAATGCCCTTCATGTCCTCCTCGGTCTCCCCGGGAAGTCCCAGCATAAAATACAGCTTGACCTTCGTCCAGCCGCCGCGGAAGGCCTCTGCGGCCCCCTCCAGGATATCCTCCTCCGTCAGGCCTTTATTGATCACATCTCGCATACGCTGTGTTCCGGCCTCCGGCGCAAAGGTCAGGCTGCTCTTCTTGATATCCTGTACCTTGCTCATCACATCCAGAGAAAATGCATCGATACGAAGCGAGGGCAGAGAGATGTTCACGTGTCTTTTAGCACACTCTTCCATCAGACCGGTCAGAAGTGGCTGCAGATTGGTATAATCACTGGAGCTCAGAGAGCTTAAGGAAAGCTCATCGTAGCCCGTGGCGGAAAGCATCTTCTTCGCCAGATCCAGTAAATACTCCATATTCCGCTCACGCACCGGGCGATAGATCATACCCGCCTGGCAGAACCGGCAGCCGCGGATGCAGCCACGCTGGATTTCCATCACCACACGGTCCTGGGTAGCACGGATAAAAGGGACGACGGGCTTTTCCGGATAAAAGGTATGAGAAAGATCCTTCTGGATCTCCTTGCGTATGCAGGCCGGAATGCCCGGTTCTTTTGGCTGGAAGGACGCAATCGTACCATCTTCCTGATAGGTCACTTCATACAGAGACGGCACATAAATACCGGGAAGCTTCGCCGCCGCGCGCAGGAAATCCTGTCGGCTGCCGCCAGTTTCGCGGTTAGCGATCCACGCATCCATCAAAGGAAGCATCTGTGTTTCGCCCTCACCGATATAGAACAGATCAAAGAAATCCGCCAGCGGCTCCGGATTATAGGAACAGGGGCCGCCGCCCATCACGATGGGGTCGTTCTCGCCCCGGTCCTCCGCATGCAGCGGAATACCGGCCAGCTCCAGCAGCTGCAGGACATTCGGATAGCACATCTCATACTGCAGTGTGATTCCCAGGAAATCAAAATCCTTCACAGGATCCTGGGATTCCAGGGCAAACAAGGGAATCTTCTTTTCCCGCATCACTGCGTCCAGATCCACCCACGGCGAATAGACCCGCTCGCACCAAATGTCCTCGCGGGTATTCAACATATGATACAGGATCTGTATTCCCAGATGGCTCATACCTATTTCGTAGACATCCGGGAAGGCCATGCAGTATCGAACTTTTATCTCCCCGGCCGCCAGAGCCTCACTCTTGTCTATAGAATTAACCTCTCCGCCTATATAGCGAGCGGGTTTTTCGACCTTTAATAATACTTCATCCGGTAAAGCTAATTTGCGCATAGAAGAAACCTTCTTTTCTCATGATTATTCTCATGAAAAGATCACTGCTTCCAAAAGGGAATGGCAGTGAGTATTTTTGCAGCCCCCTAAATCTAGCATAAGAAAAAGGGTTCGTCAATGAATTCAGTCTTGCTGCCCTTCCGTTTCTGGACCGCAGATCTCATAAGCAAAACGCGGATAAGGATCTTAGAAAGGCTTTCAGAATACCATACTCCAGCCGACGATATTATCCTAAAATAGGCTGGTCAAACCGGAAAAGCAGGGCATTGACTTCAAAAATATCATAGATACCATTCTCAATGCAAAAAGCAACGATCACATCCGCCTTGTTATTATTCGCCAGAAGAAGTCCGGCACTGGCCAGCAGATCTTTCGTATCGTCCATATTCAGCCGCAGCGCGATTGCCAGGGCAATAATGGTCTTTTTCTTCGGAATATAATCTTCGTGGCAGCGAATCTTTGAAAAAAGTTTGCGGTCCAGATTGGCACGCTTATAGACCTCCGGGTCCGACATGCCCCGCTCGTCGATCATGCGGAGCAGACGTTTCTGAAAGCTCTCTCCCAGATTATCCAGTACACGGTCAAGTCCCGATTTTTTACCGGAAACCGGCCGGTACGCGGGTGTGCTGCTTTCAAGCGGCGGTCGATCTGCAGATGGGCTCCCATCAGCCGGTGGACGCGATGCAGGAGCGCTCCCGGCGGCTGATGGGCGTCGTGGCGATTGGAGAATATAAGATCCTTCCTCTTCCCTTTTTAGTTCCTCCGGTGGCATTGGAGCACCATGTCCTGCCGGTCGATTCTCCTTGCGATTCTTTAGCTGATGCTCGCGCACCCAGAAATTGCGGCGGCGATTGGCTTCATCCAACGCACCTTCCGCACTTCCGTATTCTATTTCCTTCCGTTCGTCGACATAATGATCGTCAATATATTCCTCAATTCGTTCCGTAAGACCGGAGGCCAGTTGAAACGAATCACTTCCAAAGACAACCAGAATCACATCCAATTCCGAAAAATCCAGAAACCCACGGATAGAGGAAAGTGCAATCTCCAGCGCCTGATCCTTCGGGAAACCATAAGAACCGGCGGAAATCAATGGGAACGCAACACTCTTACATCCAAGTTCTTCTGCCAGCTCCAGACTTTTTCGGTAACAAGAACGAAGGATCTCATATTCCCCATGCGTTCCATCGATCCAGGCAGGGCCGACCGTATGAATGACAAATTTTGCAGGAAGACGAAAAGCACTTGTCACCGCGGCCTCACCAGGCTCAATAGTACCGATTCTCTTCCGTGCCGCCAGAAGCCTCGACTCTCCAGCCGCACGGTAAATCGCAGAATCCGTCCCCGCACCATACGTCGCCTCCGGATTTGCGGTATTCACAATCGCATCTGCGCTGACCCGGGTAATATCATTTCGAACGATCCTAAACGGCATGAAGTTCCTCCCTGTTCAAGAATTGCTCGCGATTCTTTGCACAAGATTTGGGGCAGTTTTAAATGACAAACAACCTTATAGAATCCCTATGCATATGCTCGGAGCATATAAAAAAATGTACAATTTCACAAAGAAGGCAATGTAAATGGATACGATGCCAATCAAGCATAACTTCGGTTCCTAGAATCCCAGCATCTCATTGACCAGGATCACATGCACCCGCCCCGGCTGCTTGGAATATCTCGTGATCAAAAACTGGCAGCAGATCGTATCCGGCGTCTTGCAGTTCATGCAAGCCCCTGTCTTGGTGCAGGGCGTATTCAGTCCGAAGCGCTGCGAATTGATCGGTGCCGCCACATTGCGGGCACGCTTCATGGCCCCGTCCACATCATCACAGATCTTATTGATGCCCACAATAAAGATCACCTTTTTAGGTCCCCAGGCAATGGCAGATACTCTGTTCGCATTCCCGTCAATATTTACCAGAATGCCGTCCTCAGTCATCGCATTTGCGCTGGCCAGATAGACATCCGCGTCATAAGCCTGGAGCATGGCCTCACGCATATCTTCCGCCTTGTAGCGGTCAATAAAATGATACGGTCCCTCTTCCAGGGCATCCTTCAGGCCGATCTCTACGGCGCTCATACATCCGCCCATGGTGATAGTGCTTCCCTCCGGAATCAGAGATAAGGCAATCTCCTTTGCGCTCTTGCTATCAGACGCGTAATAACCGGTCATATTCCTGGATTCCAGCCCTTTGATCACCTTTTGTGCCAGCAGCTCATATCTTTTCGTAATGTTTTCGTTCATAACATTTCCTCCTGTCCGGCGAATCGCCGCGTTTCTATGTTTGTGTAGTATATCATAGTTCCTCTTATAACAAAAGACAGATCATCCAAATATAGCAGATCGTCTTCGGGATCATCAGCATGCCCATCATAGGCTTTTTACCGGCCAACAGGACAACGGCCATATAGCAGATAAAGCTTATCGTGACCAGCAACGCCATGTCGAAGTGATGATAAAATACAGTCAGGCTGAAAACCGTGATCAATCCAATCAACACAAAGGGAATGTTGCGGATCAGTCCCCAGCGGGGATCACCATCTCGCCTAAACCAGCGGTTCTGCGGCTTAAGACAGAGGAAGATCCGGATCAGTGTCAGGATGATCAGAAGAACAAAAAACATGCGATCAACGTTTTCCGGAATCTGCCCTGGTTCTTTGATGGCAAGGACACGGTACAAAAGAATGTAGAAAATGGTCATGGTTATGGAGGAAATCAGATTGCCCAATCCCAACCGAAATTCATCTGTTTTCTGTGTCGGAGCATCCTTCGCATTTCCCCGCAGATTGATATGGATCCGCGGAATCAGGTGGAAGGCGTCTCCTCCACCTAACAGCAGCACCAGGGCGGCGCAGCCTGCGGCGTAGGCATCGCTGCCTCCCGATGCACGCTTTAAAAAGATCAGGCCGGCAATCGCCGCGAAAAGCAGATATCCGATACAGAATACACTCTCTCCGATGCGCATGCCCTTGGGTTTTTCTTTCATAGCAAGTCTCCTTGTTTGCTTGGTCTTCATTAATGACCTTTCGATTTACATAATTATTGGTATTATATCACAAAACAGTCTGCCGTACTATAATTTTTATCTTGAACGGAGAATACTCCCACCTCTACAGGCGGGAGTAAACAAAAAAGAATATCAAGCAAGTTCTACCCGAATACAGACCCTAAGGCCTCCTCCGTCTACGGGTTCCAGCCACATACGGGCTTTGTCATCAAAGAACAGCTGCAGCCGCTGACAGACATTAACCAGGCCAATATGTCCGGAGGATGTATCAATACTGTCCGCGGAAACCTTCGAAAGAATCAGATTCAGTTCCTCTATGCGCTCCACAGCACATCCAAGTCCATTATCCTCCATGATGATTTCAAGGATATTTTGTTCGATCTGTGCCGTGAGCTTTAACCGGGTGCCTGCGTGGCGGCACAGCTTACCGTGCTTAAAAGCATTCTCCGCCAGAGGCTGAAGCAGCATTTTGGGCACCACCATATGGCCGGCCTCGGGACTCAGCGCCAGTTCCGTGCGCACCGGATTCCCAAATCGCACATTCTGCAGGATCAGATAGCTTTCCACATAATGGAATTCCTCTGTCAGCTCCGCTGTGGTCTTTTCCAGATCCATACTGTAATGCATTCTCTCCCCGAGGAGAGTGATATATTCGAATATATCCTCCTGTCCGTTTTCCAGCGCCCTGGAGGCAATGCTCTGCAGGGAATTGTACAGAAAGTGTGGATTGATCTGCGCCTGCAGCATCTTCGTTTCTGCTTGGCGCTGCGCTTCGCCAAGCTGCTGCTGCCGCACGAACATGCGCTCCATGGAAGCAAGCATCTCATCGGTCCGCATGATCAGGCGTCCCATCTCATCATTCCACGGATAGGGAACCTTCGGGCTGACCCGGTACGAAAGATCTCCGTTCTCTGAAAATTCCTGCATAGCGGCATCCAGCTTTCTTACCGGAGCAAGAAGATTCTGTGAAACGATGGTGATGGCAGCACCGCATAATAAGAAGCAGAGGAGTATGATCATTACGTTCCGCCGCAGCAGAAGATCGGCGTTGCCATAGATCTCATGATCGTAGACCAAACGAATCATATACAGCGATAAATTGTTCACCTGTATATCTCTTCGAAAAGCAATACCGTAGAAGGTTCTGTTCTCTGCACGTCCCCAACCATTTGTCTTGCAAACGTCATTCAGATAGGCTACGTCCTGATCCATAAAGATTCTGCCGTGTTCCAGGATCAGACCTCCGGCACTCTGACCGCCTGTGTTCAGTCCAAGAAAACCCGGTTCGCCTTCTTCCGGAAATATAATCTCTTCCAGGTCATTTACATCCACATCGTAGGCAACACAGGCCAGCGGACTTCCGTCAACAGAATCGAACCATTCCTGCTGAAAGGTAAGCACCGTCCGGCTGTGATCGCCCAGGCTTATTCGATAATCCTCCGAGGGATGCGGGCCGAACGCATACATGTCTCCGGCCTCCACCGATTTCGGAAAGCCCAGGTGCACATTGCTGACATTCAGATAGGTACCGTCATTTCTGACCAGAAAATTGCAGGCAGAGGGGTACAGTTCAACAAAGATATTGGAAATCGTGATGGTCGGATTCCGCTGGATCAGCGTTGAAAGAAACATCCGTATCTGTCTTTTTTCGTCCTCTGTCAAGGTCTTCTTCCTGAAAAGCTGCTGTATTTCCTGATTGCTGTAAAAGCCGACGGAAATTCCACTAAGTCCACGAAGCGACAGCTGCAGACTGTCCGCACGG
This sequence comes from uncultured Lachnospiraceae bacterium, assembly GCA_946537305.1. Classification (GTDB taxonomy): domain Bacteria; phylum Bacillota; class Clostridia; order Lachnospirales; family Lachnospiraceae; genus UBA3305. The sequence goes on from CAMNFR010000013.1 coordinate 11,369, forward strand.
TTATCGGTCAGGAGAATACCGTTGGTCACTGCATCCTCCGTTTCCTGTTTCCGGGTCATATACTGCGTCAGCGTCGTCACAACGGATAAAGTGATCAGCAGGACCACAATAAGGCTCAGGATCAGCCGCGTCTCAAATTCCAATGATCTTCGGTTATTCATGAAATCCCATCTCCGTGAAAATACACCTTCCGATACTCAGAGGGCGTCATATCCATCTCCTTCCGGAACACCCGGCTGAAATACTTCGGATCCAGAAAGCCTGCCTCAAGACTTACATCGCTCGGACGGCCTCCCTCCCTTAGAAGCGCCGCGGCCTTTTCAATACGGATGTGTGTCAGATATTCATTCATACCGACCCCGACCTCTTTTTTGAAGGTACGGGACAGGTGACTGAAACTGACGCCAAATTTCCGTGCGATATCTTCCATGGAAATCGTCTCCTGATGATGCTTCCAGAGATATGTCTGAACCTGTTCGATCACCTCAGAGATAGAGGAAGGCGCGATCTGTTCCAGGCAATAGGCTCTCTGTGTAAGCATATCTGTGATCAGCATTTCCTCCAGGGCTTCTTTCTTTACAGAGCCATCGGCCAGACATAACGATTCTACCGCCGGCAGGGGCGAAAAGACCGTGATATGATGCTCCGCCAGCAAATTCTGAATTCTCCGGTTCCTTGTGTTGTTATAAAAGGTGCGGAGATTTTCGATCTGCCGCAGGGATATATATCCCGGTTCCAGAAATCTGAGGCAGAAATTTCGCACGTTTGCACGGATCTTCTCCGGCTCTTCTCTGGGAAAATCAACAAAAAGGATCTCCTCTGCCCAGGAAAAGGAAACGGCGCGCGTGGCAGGGATCGCCGAAGAACGAATGACGCATCCGTCTTTCAGCAGATTCGCTGAAACGGCAGCTTCCTGAGCCATCCGGTAGGCACTGTCCAGTTGATCCGGCATCTGCATAGGCTCTGAGAGTCCCATATAGAGCTTCAGTCCAAGGTTGTCCCGAATTTGTTCAAGAAAACGTGTACACCGGCCCTCTAGTCCGACGGCATCGCCATTAAGGAACAAAACAATATCTGAACTGTTGCCCCATACGGCGGCCGCGCCAAGCCGTTCCTCCGCCGCGAACCGATAAGCTGCTTCCTGTATTGTCAGCAGGGAAGGAGCGTCATGAGGAAGATAACCCATGGGGATCACACCGCCCACGATCCGCTTCCAGCCTCCGATCCACGGAGCAATACGGGACATCTCCTGATACAGCTCCGGCAGATGCTCGGCACCGAGATACAGTGATAACAGGCTCTGGATACGCGTCATCTGTGAATCGGACTGCACCTCATGCGCCTCCCGATATTTACGCACGGCCTTTTCTACCGCATTGTTGATCCGTTCCCGCTTAAGCGGTTTTAAGAGATATTCAACGCAGCCAAGTTCTACTGCACGCTGAGCATAGCTGAACTTATCGAAGGCTGAAATAATAATGATCTGCGCCTGCGGATTTCCGTCCTGCAACTTTTCGATCAGATCCAGACCGTTCATATCCGGAAGGTTAATATCTGACAGAATGATCTCCGGATGCATCTGCCCGATCACAGACAGACCTTCCTCAGCGGAAGCCGCAGAAAAAACTTCCGTAATCCCATATTTATCCCAGTCTACAAGCAGCCGTACTACGGTAATTACAGGGGGTTCATCGTCAATGATCAGGGCTCTCATAATATCCTCTTCTAATTTAAAAGCCGCAGAGAGACCAGGCTGCTCTGCGGCGTACGGTTGTTGTCAGGAATTACAGCGCATCATGAAGAATGCTCATGGCGGTCTGCAGCTTTTCTACCGGGATCTGACCGGGGGCAGATACCTGTCCGACCGCTCCAAAGGTCATGCTGCTTCCATAAAGCTCGCCAGAAAGTCTGGTGATCACGCCCTTCGGCCCCATGCTCATGGTAATGATGGGACGATCTGCCAGCTTGTTCGAAAATTCCTCGGTAGCTGCCTGCAGCGTGATAACATCTGCTACGGACTGAGGCATGACCGCGATCTTCGGAATATCCGCGCCCATATCCTGCATTTTCTGCAGGCGGGAGATCAGATCTTCTTTATCCGGCGTCTTGAAGAAATCGTGATTGGAGCCGACCACAGGAAGACCGGCCGCATGAATATTTTCAATGTTTTCCTTCACAATATCATCGCCGCTGAAAATCTCCACATCTACCATATCTACGGAACCGCTCTCTGCCAGCGCCTTGTTCAGGGCTGTATAGACGGCAGGTTCGATGGCCTTTTCTCCGCCTTCCTTCTTGGTGCGGAAGGTAAACAGAATCGGGGTATTCCCAAGGGCTTTTCTCAGTCTGGCCGCTGTCTCAACGGTCTTCTCGATATCAAACACATCTTCGTAGAAATCCACGCGCCACTCCACGACATCCATGGTATAGGCGGTCAACTCCCTGCCCTTCGCTTCAATGCCGTCCGCGGTCGCCGCCACGATCGGAACAATGACCTTCGGAATGCCGGCACCGATCTCTACATCTCTTACTTTCACGGTATTCATGATGAACCTCCTTTACGCGTTGCGGGCTGCTTCTCTCTTTGCTTTCCAGGTCTTATAGGTATTGGTCTGGGTCGTGAACATGATCACGATAGCTGCGAACAGGATGATGGAAATGGGACTCCGGAAAATAGAAGCCACCAGACCCGGCACTGTGTCATTGATCGCAATGCCTCTGCGATAGTTATTTTCAAGCAGATTGGTCAGGATAATTCCCAACACACAGGGAGCCACGGGATATTCATATCTTTTCAGGAAATAACCCAGGACACCGAAAGCCATCATCCAGAAAATGTCGTACAGGTTCTTGTTGATGGCGTAGGAACCGACCACGGAAAGAATAATGATCAGGGGCAGCAGGATTCCTCTTGGTATCTCAACTATTTTCGCAAAAATCTTCACACCTGTCAAGCCGAAGATCACAAGGCAGATCGAGCCGATGAACAGGCAGGAGACGATCAGATAAAAGAGATCCGGGCTGGTCTTCATCAGGTTAGGCCCCGGCTGCAGTCCATGAATAGTCAGAGCCCCCAGCATGACAGCGGTCACGGCATCTCCGGGAATACCGAGCGTAAGCATGGGGATAAACGCGCCGCCGATGGCTGCGTTATTGGCAGATTCGGGAGCAACGATACCTTCCACGGCACCTTCTCCGAAAGGAACCTCCGGATTCTTGACGGTTCTCTTCGCCTGATCGTAGCACAGCAGGGCGGCAATATCTCCGCCGGCGCCGGGGAGAGCGCCTACGATTACGCCGATGATGGAGGAACGGATGGTCAGCGGCAGATACTTCAGAATGGTGTCGAAAGAAGGAATGATCTTATCGACCTTCTGCTTGACAGCCTCAATATCCTTCTGTGTGATCTGTACCAACGCTTCAGAGACGCCGAAGAGGCCGATCATGGCAACAACATAATCGATACCTGCATTCAGGTAGGTGTTGCCAAACGTAAAGCGGGGAATCGCGGTCATGGAGTCCATACCGATGGTCCCAAGCAATACACCGATGGCTGCCGCCATCAGACCGCGGAAGATGGATTTGCAGTTCAGGGATCCGACCATCATCATGCCCATCACGCCCAGCAGCAGATAATCTACCGAGGCAAACTTCAGGGCCAGCTGAGACACCAACGGAGCGCCTACGGCCAGCACAATGACGCCCAGGATCGTTCCCACGACCGACTGTGTGGTCGCAATGCCCATCGCTCTGCCGGCTTCACCCTTCTGCGCCAGAGGATATCCGTCCAGGGCCGTGGCAACGGCAGCCGGCGCACCGGGAATATTCAGCAGAATGGCAGAACGGGAACCGCCGTAAACAGCACCGATAAAAATACCGATCATCAGAGCGATGGCGGAATTGGTTTCCCATCCATAGGTAAAGGATACAAGCAGCGATACAGCCATGGTGGCGGAGAGCCCGGGAATTGCCCCGATATAGATGCCGGCAAAACAGCCGATCGCCACAAAAACGATCAGGAGCGGGTGCGTAAAAGGCACCAGAAGATAACTGAGAACACTCATGATACGCCCTCCTTTACGGCAGCACAACGCTGAAAATGAAGCGGAACACAACAATGATAAAAGCCATGCAAAGCGCCGTCCAAAGCAAATTCTTTACATAATCCCTGCGCAGCAGATAGCACATGCTGATCCACAAAAACAGCGGTGTGGCGATGTAGAATCCCAGCCCGAAGTTCAGGGCAAAGCAATACGCAAGGATCAGAATCAGTTCTACCAGCACATCCTTTTGGAAAATGAATCCCAATGTCTGCCGGAACATACCTCCGAAAGTTAATCCCTGATTGACTGATGGTGCGTTCCTGTCACTGATGATGATGGCGATCGCCAGAATCACGATGACGGCGCTCACGAACATGGGGACAGCACCTGCAGAATCAGCCCCGGGGACCTGAAGATAAAGCTTAACGGACTGCCACAAGAAGAATGCTCCGAATATCAGCAGAAAGACTGCAAATCCTTTTTCCCCCGGCGCAAAAGGGGCCTGTTTTTTCTCTTCCATATTTCTCCTCTTTCCCGGCCGTTTCAGCATAACAGCCGTTTAAAAGAATGGCCGCCGGAGCCTTTCGGATCCTGCGGCCGTCTCGTTATGTTCTGATTACTGAATCGCGCCTGCTTCCGTCAGGGCGTTTACCATGTTCTCCTGCCAGGAAGCGAGGTAAGCCGCCGCCTCTTCTCCGGTATAGCCCATGGCGTTGATGTGGAAGCTCTTCAGCACTTCCTGATAGCTTTCATCTGCAAATGCGGTGGCAAATGCATTGGAAAGGATTTCTTCTACTCCGGCATCTGTACCCTTCTTCACAAAAATTCCGTAGAACGGGCCCCAGGGCAGATACTTTTCAAAATCCGGATATTCAGCTGTTACCAGCGGAACATCACTCATCTCATCCACAGCTTCGGTAGCCAGCAGGCAGAGCCACTTCAGATCGCCGGACTTGTACTCTTCGATACCGGACTGGATCTTGCAGATAGTGAAATCGCATTCGCCGCCAAGCACTGCGGTCTTTGCGGAAGCATCGGAGTCGTACTGGACCTGCTTGAATTCAGCGCCGGTGATAGAGGTGATCAGCGCGGCCACCTCCCAGGGAAGTCCGCCGGTACCGGTGGTCGCCAGCGTGACATTTTCGCCCGCCTTAGCTGCGTCCACGATTTCAGTCAGCGATGTATACTTGGAGTCTTTTCCTACCACAACGCCGGTGGTCTCATCGCCGATCAGGAATACGCAGTCAAAATCGTCATAGGTCAGTTCAGAGATGCCAAGCACCTTGTACAGTTCGGGGTTTTCCGCGCCCATCAGCAGGTTGTAGCCATCCGCCGCCTGATCATACACGTACTGTGTGGCGATGGAGCCGGTGCCGCCGGTCTTGTTCTGGATGACGATGCTCTTGCCCAGGGTCTCTTGTGCCAGGGTGGAAAGCGGACGCATCAGGGAATCGGTTCCGCCTCCTTCGCCCCACTGAACGATACCGTTCACATTGTCCTTGGGGAAATCAACTGATCCGGAAGCGGCCTGGGTCTCGCCCTCCGCAGCCTCTGTCTGCGCAGCTTCCGTCTGAGCCGTGCTGCTGCTGCCACAGGCAGCCATGGATGCAGCCATTGCGAAAGCCAGGAAAAGAGCGATCATTTTTTTCATCTTCATTTCGTTACCCTCCTGTCTGGTATCCTGTCCGGACACCATGTGTTTCTTTGTGATGTCGTAATATTATCATTGTTTTATGCAAATTACGGTAGACTTATTTGCGTAATAAAGTGGATTATTTTGTTCTTCGGTTCTGAAATTGAGAAATTGGGGACAGGTCCCTTTTCTCACTCCGGCGGAGCTGGAAAAGGGACCTGTCCCCAATTTCTCAAAGCGCTTTACTTCATCAGTTTTACCAGCCGGCTGGTGCCTAGTCTGTCAGCACCTAGTTCCACGAACTTTTCGGCGTCCTCAAAGGAGGAAATACCGCCGGCTGCCTTGATTTTCAGGTGAGGATCTGCATTTTTTCGGAACAATGCCACATCTGCGAAGGTGGCGCCTCCGCCGGCAAATCCGGTGGAGGTCTTGATGTAATCAGCGCCGGAGCGGCTGACCACATCGCAAAGGCGGATCTTTTCTTCCTCCGTCAGCAGGTATGTCTCTACAATGACCTTCAGAATATGCTCCCCGCAAATATCTTTCAACAGGCGAATTTCCTGGAAGATCTTGTCGTAGCTGCCTTCTTTGGCCAGACCCACGGGGATAACCATATCGATTTCTGACGCACCGTTCTTCAGCGCATCCTCAGTCTCAAAAGCCTTTACTGCCGTTGTATGATATCCTTCTGGGAATCCGATCACTGTACAGATGGGAAGTTTTCCGCTTACATAATCTGCCGCCGGCTTCACGAACAGCGGCGGAATACAGGCGGATGCCGTATGAAAACGCATGGCGTCATCCAGAATAACACGGATCTGATCCCACCGTGCATCCTGCGCGAGCAAGGTGTGATCTACCCGCCGCAATAATTCCTCTTTATTCATAACGTATCGTTACCTCCTTGCCAGCTCATCCGTGATCTGCTTCCAAGTAACGCCCTTGAGCGCCATCAGCACCATCGCGTGATACAGGAAATCCGAGATTTCATAGATGATTTCTTCCGGATCCGGATTCTTGGCGGCAATGACGATCTCGGTCGCTTCCTCTCCCACCTTTTTAAGGATCTTATCGATTCCTTTTTCGAACAGATAATTCGTATAGGAACCTTCCTTCGGATGCTGTCTTCTGTCTTCGATGACACCATAGACATCCTCCAGGACGGTATACGGATTAGTCTCGGGATATTCCTCCGGCAGGATGTCCCGGAAAAAACAGCTATGATGACCTGTGTGGCAGGCCGCACCGATCTGAGCGACCTTCGCCAGGATGGTATCATTGTCGCAGTCAATCTTCAGGCTGCGGACATACTGATAATGTCCACTGGTGAGTCCCTTTACCCACAGTTCCTTCCGGCTGCGGCTGTAATAGGTCATACGGCCGGTGCGGACCGTAGCCTCATAGGCCGCCTGATCCATATACGCCAGCATCAGCACCTCTCCGGTGCCTTCTTCCTGTACGATGACCGGTACCAGTCCGTCTGGTCCAGTCTTTAATTCCGCCCAGGAAAAGGCAGGAACAGGGTCCGGAAGGGACTGCGGCATCTCCGTCAGAAGACGGTCCGCGCCAAAGCGTGCTGCTGCTTCCTCATAAATTCCCATCTGCTGCGGCAGAAGTACGACCTTCTTGGCGCCGGCATACAGATATTTTTTGACATCCTCCAGGCGTTTTACCGGGCCGCTTACAAAAAATGGTACAGGAATCTCCCGGGCCAGGCGGATCAGACGGCCGATGTTAGCATCATGCTCCGCGTCATTTCCGGCCGGATCCACCGCCAGGATCAACTGCGCTTCCCGGTAATCCTCCGGATTTACGTCTCTTGAAAGATCTATATTTTGAATGATCATGAAAACTCCTCTCCGCAGGCCGGCATTATTTACTGTGTGCCCGAACAACTTCTCTTAAGCGGGTGATGATATCAGAAATCCGATCCTGTTCCATCTTCATGGAGACCTGGTTGACCACCACTTTGGCGGAAAGCTCTGTTATGACCTCCAGAACGTCCAGCCCATTTTCGCGCAGGGTCCCGCCGGTCTCTACAATATCAACGATCACGTCGGCCAGGCCCACGATAGGCGCCAGTTCCACGGATCCGTTCAGCTTGATGATCTCCACGGTCTGATGCTTCCGGTTATAGAAATAATCTCTGGCGATCGCCGGATATTTCGTGGCGACCCGGATCAGTTCATGATGTTTCAGGCGCTCCGCCGCCTCAGCCGGTCCGCAGACACACATGCGGCATTTGCCCACGCCCAGATCCAGCACTTCATAGAGCTTGCGGTTTTCTTCCAGGATGGTATCCCGGCCGACAACGCCCAGATCCGCAGCGCCGTATTCCACAAAGGTGGGGACATCCGACGGCTTGGAAAGAAAGAATTTCAGCCCCAGCTCATCGTTGACAAAAACGAGCTTTCTGGTATCAGGATCTTCCATTTCCGGGCAGGAAATGCCGATCTCCTTCAGATATTTCATGGTGGTCTTTGCCAGACGCCCCTTGGCCAGCGCTATGGTCAGATATCGCATACCGGCACCTCCCCCTTCTGAACGATGTCTGTCCGGCCCCCGGCATACTCCAGGGTGCAGACAACGTGGTTTTCGTGAATATAATTCTGAATGCCGGCAGCGTCCATGCCTTTCATCCGAAGCATGTGCACCGGAATCTTCTGGCTCCGTAATTCACGCGCTTTGACGGCAGCCTCTGCAAAGCGTGAGCTGTCGAACATAATCAGCACCGCAGGCCGGCGTCCCTGCATGGGAATATGCTGGCTGGTCAGCGCCTGCTGCAGTATATCTACATTGATTCCGAAGCCGATGGAGGGTGCTTCCCGCCCGAACTGCTCCAGCAGATGATCGTAACGGCCGCCGGTGACGATATGATCGCCCGTTCCGTAGGTGTACCCTTTAAAAATAATGCCCGTATAGTATTCATGCAGGCCGAGCATGCCCAGATCCAGCGTGATGTACTTGCTTACGCCATATTCCTTCAGACAGGCGCAGAGACGTTTTAGGCGCTGTGTGGCGCGCAGGGCTACCGTATTAGAGGTCAGCTTTTCTGCTTCTTCCAGAATTTCCTCCGGAGAGCCGAACAGATGTGGCAGACGGGTAAGCACCCTGGCCAGCTGTCCTTCTATGTGGTTCTCCTCCAGGATCTCTTCCAGTCCAAAGTGATTCTTGTTCTCTATACAGGTACGCAGCTGTGCACGCACATCATCCGAAATACCGGCCTCCTTCAGAAGACCCTTGAAGTAACGGACGTCCCCTACTTCGATCTGGAACTCCGTAAGGCCGACGGCACGGAACAGGTCGATGATCATGGCCAGTACCTCTGCGTTACCCTCCACGGAGGCCTCTCCCACCAGCTCCGCGCCGGCCTGGGTCGTCTCCTTCAGCTGTCCGCGGTAACCCAGCGTATTCACGTAGGTGTTTCCCAGATAACTGAGACGAATAGGCAGCGCAGTGTCAGCAAAATATTTGGAGGCACAGCGGGCAATGGCCGGTGTGAAGTCAGGGCGAAGTACCAGCGTCTCACCGTCGCGGTCAAAAAGCTTGTACATATGACGGGAGGGTATGGTGCCGCGCTCGGCATTGAAAATATCGAAATATTCGAATACGGGCGTCATGATATCCTGATATCCGTACAGACGAAATGTCTCCCGTATCTTGTCACAGAGCATCAGCTTTCTGGCGTACTCTTCCCCATAATAGTCGCGCACGCCATCCGGCGTATGCAGTAACTGTTGCATATTATATTTCCCCTTTTTGGCGGGATGCCAGGTCCTTCTGCAGCTGCACCAGAAAGTGCAGGGAAAGGCCGGACGCCCCGTAGATTTCATAGCTTTTATCGATTTCTTTATACGTGAAGCTCTTGCGGCCGCCTTCCTTGGCACGCTGCCAGAAACGTTCTATATCTGCCAGCGGGATGTAAAAGCATTCATCCCGGTGGGACATACCAAGCAAAATAAAAGAAATGCCTCCCTGCTCTTCAAATTCACGCATAAAGTTCAGCTGGTGTTCATGAATATTAGCCAGCGGTATGGTATCCGCCGCGCATTCTTTGGCATCAAAGCATACAGGGATCCCTTGAACGACCCCAATATAATCCACCGTACTTTTCTGATCAAAATAGGCAAGCGTTATGTGCCTGGTCGCCTGATCCATCTCGATTGGCTTTATGGGCGTCGGAATCTTCTGGATGAGCGCCAGATGCTTTTCCCTGTATTTTTCCAGGGAATAATTGATCATTTCCTCCAGGGTGGAGCCCCGCAGGCCTCGGGTGGTCCATGTAGCCATGGTAAGATTGCCTCCAATCCAAATCAGCGGCCGTCCGCTGTGCGGACTGTCAGGGCTGAAGCTTAAAATTATGTGGCACCGGAGCCTCGATACAGCGTCCCGCCAGCGCCGGCAGTTCTGTCATTTCCTCCGGAAATTTCAGCCGCCAGGCATGCAGCTGCTGATACCGTCCGGCATGCAACTTTCGATTCATCTCCGGATTTCCGTATTTGTGATCTCCCAGTACCGGGTGCCCAATAGACGCCAGGTGCGCTCGTATCTGATGCGTTTTGCCGGTAATCAGATCGACCGCAAGGAGTGTGAGGCCATCCCGCGACATCAGCGGCTCATAACGTGTTTCGATAGGAACAAAATCTTCTTTTTTCCCTTTTACCTCGGAGAGTATTTCGACCAGGTTCTCTTTTTCGTTCTTATGAAGATAGCCTTTTACCGTCTGCGGCGCACGTATCTCTCCGGCCACTACAGCCAGGTAGATTTTCTGCAGCTGTCTGCCTCGAAGGAGCGCGGAAAGCGTTCTGGCTCCGGCTGCTGTCTTACCGGCTGCTATGACACCGGTGGTGTTCCTGTCCAGCCTGTGACAGACAGCAGGGCGGAAAGTCCGCAGAGAATCATGCGTAACGGCTCCCTTGGATTGAAGATAGGAAATCAGATATTCATTTACGGAAATATCTGATGACGCAGCTTTCTGGGAGAGAACGCCTGCCGGTTTATTCAGAAAGATGACATCCTCATCCTCATACAGGACCGGGAGCATGTGCAAAGGCGCAGGACGGGCGTCATGAGCAGGACGGTCTTCAGATCGGCTGCCTCTCATTTTAGCAAAGGTCTCTTCAGAAAAAAAGCATCGGATAATGTCCCCTTCCCGCAGACGGGCGGCGCCTTCCGCCCGCTTACCGTTCAGGGTGATATTCTTCTTCCGAAGCATTTTGAAAAGGAAGCCATTTTCAGCTGCAGAAAAGTAGCGTTTCAGGTACTGGTCCAACCGCATACCGTCTTCCTGTCGTTGTATGGTAATTTCCTGCATGTGCCATTCCTCAGATAGATACGGAAAGGACCGCATCCCGGGTAAGCTCAATCCGGCGGGCCATATCCGGCTCGATCTGCGGAGTAACCTCTGCCAGGCGTGCCTGAAAATCAGTCCAGTCACGATATACCTTAATGCGCATCGGAATGCCGCGGCGCTTCAGCGTATCGTTAATGGTGATCTCTATGCTGTCCTTGTTATCTCTTTCTTTGGACATCAGGCCAATCACACCATTCTTATAGAGAACCGCAAAATCCAGTCCGTTCCGGGCACCTTTTTCGTCCACCACGACCAGATCTGAAAGCAGCATGCCGGCGTCCTCGTAGACCTTCACTGCCTCGTGCCAGTTTTCCGGTGGCGTGTGATATTTCGCCACAGCAAGATACGAGACCAGATAATTGGCCATCGGGATCACGCACAGCATAGCCGGGATCATCAGCAGATTAAAACGTGTATGCCAGATAAAAAATCCGATCAGCGCCAGTATCAGGACCGCACCGGCACAAAACAATGTCATGCGGAATTCATGCTGCTGGCGCCACTTCAGATAACCATATTGTCCTTTTTCCATGGATATATCTTCTCCTGAATCCTACTTGCCAAGATAGGCCGGTACAATAATACCGGACGGTTCTTCGCCGGTCAGTGTAAAGGAATTCCCCTCCAGGTATGTTGCCTCTGTATCCATCAGCTTCAGGAAATCCGGAAGGGTGCCGATCACATCGTATCCAAAGGATTCACTGCGGTAATGCATGGGTACGATTACCCGCGGAGCAATGGTCTTCAACATGGCGGCAATCCCGTCAGGTTCCATGGTATAGTATCCGCCTACCGGTACCAGCACGGCATCCAGTCCCTGCAGAAGCGCTTTCTGCTCTTCGTTCAAAGGACAACCGATATCTCCGAAGTGGGCAACGCGAAGGCGGCCGTTATCGAAAATACGGATCAGATTCATGCCTCGTTTGGTCCCCTGGGCGTCATCGTGAGGAATCAGAAGTTCTTTTACGGTAAAAGGATTTTTTCGGCCCTGTCTGCGCAGCTTCACGGCGTCACGGAAATTGTGATCTCCATGTTCATGGCTGCAGAGCACCTCGTCAGCGGTCTCCCGAACCGGACCGTAACCGGGGACGGTACCGTCCGAGAAGGGATCAAGCACAACAGAGTAATCATCACAGGTAAGGGTAAAACAGGAATGTCCATGCCAGGTGATCGTGATATCTGTAGTTCTCATATTCTTACCTCACTTTCTCACTTTATAAATGATTCTCCCCCGCATAAGCCGCTACTGCAGCCGCCGGGAAGCCGGATACTTATTTTTCAGACGCAGTCCGCTTTTGACAGCCCACCCCAACGGATGGTGACCGGCGCAGACCAGAATATATTCGTCAGGAAGTGCACCTTCCTCTTCGCTCAGCGTCAGTGTCTCCCCCTTCAGATAGCGGATCAGCCGTTCATCCTTCCAGTCCAGCTCAATCCGAGGCACGCTGTTTTCCGACGGCATTGCCATCGCCAGGGCATGAGAAGGAAGGAAACGCCCGTTCTTTTCTTCTCCGAGAAGTAATCCGGTGCGAAGGTATCGAATCCCCTTCACAACAGGAAGGCCATCCGGCAGGAAAAAGTACAGGCTGTCCTTATGGAACAACTTTCCTTTTTCCGGTAAAATGCCAAATCGAGGAAGCTCCTTTTCCATGTTAACGGCCAGGGCCTTTTTATTCCGGCTGCCTTTCGTTCCGGAAAAACGAGGCGGGACCATGGTACCGGAAGATTCCGCCAAAGGAAGTTCGTTCGGTGCGCCCGCTTTCTGCAAAAGTGCCAGAAAATGTCCTTCGCCCTGAAGTCTGTGGGGCCACAGTCGAAGTGTACCGGTAAGTGAACCCTCTGCAATTCCGTGATCTGCCGGCATCGGAACCGTTGTAAAATCTGGAAATTCTTCCAGGAACCAATTGATATTATCTTCATTTTCCGCGCGGGAAAAGGTGCATGTCGAATACAGAATGTATCCGCCTGGCGCAGTCAGAACGGCTGCCTGGGCCAGGATCTCCCTCTGCAGCGGTGCATACCATTCCGGCCCGCGACGCTGCCAGTCGGATATGATATCGGAATCCTTTCGCATCATGCCTTCCCCGGAACAGGGAGCATCCACGAGAACCGCCTGGAACGTCTGCGGGAATGCCTCCGCCAGATGCTCCGGACTTTCTGCTGTCACATAGATGTTCGCAGCACCGGAAAGTTCCAGATTATTCAGCAGGATCTGCGCCCTTGAGGCACTGATATCATTGGCCAGCAGCACGCCGGTTCCTGCCAGTCTCTCTGCAAGTCTTGTTGATTTTCCGCCTGGAGCGGCACAAAGATCAAGCACACGGTCACCGGGAGATACCGGAAGGAACTCCGACGGTGCCTGAGCACTTGGTTCCTGCATGTAATAGAGCCCGGCGAACCAGGCCGGATGTCTGCCGGGCCTGTACTGTGTATCATAATAATAGCCGTGCGGGCTCCAGGGAATCCGTTCCCCCAGGAAAGGAAGCACTTCGGAGGCTTCGGACAGGTTCCATCGCGAAAGGTTCAGCCTCAGACCGGCTGCAGGTACTTCGGACAGTGATTCCAGAAATGCCTCATATTCTGACCCGAGTTCGCTCTGCATGCGGGCGAGGAAAGCTCCGGGAATCTCCATCAGCCTTCGCTCCGGTTCAGCCGTTCCAGAATGGCCAGGGTGTACTCCCAGATCCTCGCGCAGGAAGAAATACTCAGCCGCTCCTTGGGCGTATGAATATCTCTCATATCGGGGCCATAGGAAACAATATCAATACCGGGGATGCCGGCAGAAAACACGCCGCACTCCAGACCTCCATGTGTGGCTTCCCGGATCATTTCCTTCCCGGTACGCTCCTTCCACAGGTCACAGCACAGCTTCACCAGAGAAGAATCTTCTTTTACCGGCCAGCCGGGATAATTTCCGCTGTAGCTTACGGTTCCACCGATGCTGCGGGCGACCGCCTCTACCCGGTTGCAGATGCCCTGTTTCTTTTCGGCAATACTGGAACGAATGCTGAAGGAAAGCACCAGAGAATCCTTCTCCCGCTGCAGAATGCCGAGATTCAGAGAACTTTCTACATGATCCTCCATGCCGGGGGTCATGGTCTGTACGCCATCGGGCATCGCCAGGACGGAACACAGTGCCGCTTTCAGAGATTCACCGGAAAAAACATCCTTCTCTTCGCCGGATTCTTTCGGCAGGCTGCACTCCAGGCGGATATCGTTTTCGAGCGGGAATCTGTCACGGATAATCTTCTCCCACTGATCTGCTTTTTCCTGCAGGAGTCCTGTCGCAGAAGCAGGAATGACTACACGGGAAACGCAGCGATTCGGAATCGCATTATCGGCATTGCCGCCGGAAATATCCGAAAGACCTAGCGAAGGAATTACTTCCTGCAGGGAAAGCAGGATCTCACACATAAGGCGATTCGCATTTCCGCGGCCTTTCTGGATCTCAACACCCGAATGTCCTCCCACCAGACCGGTCAGAGAAAGAACGGCTGGCACAGTATCTGTTTCATAGAGAGCACCGGCAGGTACGGGAAGTACCGCTCTGGCGGTCACACCGCCGGCACAGCTGATGGTCAGGATTCCCTCTGCTTCACTGTCCAGGTTCAGCATATAGGCGGCTTGAATATCGGACATATCCAATGCCATAGCACCGAGCAACCCAATTTCTTCATCGGTCGTGAATACGCAGACCAGCGGCGGATGCGATAGTGTATCATCTGCCAGCAGAGCCAGACACATGGCAACGGCAATGCCGTCATCTCCGCCCAGTGTGGTCCCGCTGGCATGCAGCCAGTCTCCGTCGACATCAAGCTTCAGCGAATCATGCAGAAAATCAAAGGTCACACCTTCCGCTACCGCCGGCACCATATCCAGATGCCCCTGCAGAAGCACGGCAGGTTCATTTTCGCGCCCGACAGAACCTTTCTTCCAAATAATAACGTTATTGGCCTTATCCTGACGATATTTCAGGCCTTTTTCTTCCGCAAAACGGCAGCAGTAATCACTGACGGCCTTTGTGTGACGGGAAGGATGCGGAATCGCAGCAAGTGCTTCAAAATAACCGAGTACCTGAGGGATCGGAAGAGCTTGAATATCTATCATAATTTCCTCCTTCATTGATAGGGAAAAAGGGAGCGACCGCATGGGAGCTCCCTGACCGAAATACCTATAAGCTTTTTACAGTCTCAGGAATCAGGATCGGTCTTGAACAGCCGGTCTTTTTAAGATCAGTCGTCCAGGGGCAGATCGATCTTGAAATCAGAATCATCTTCTTCCGCCGGAACTTCAATATCGGAATCAGCGGCGGAAAGCTCACGGCGATTGGCAAGCACAACATCCAGGCTGGACTGCATCTGATCCATGTAGGCGTCGAAACGGCTCTTGGAATCATCCATGGAATGGGAAATGATGGCCTGCAGATTCTTCAGCGCACTGTCAGTGTACATCATGGCACCTTCACGGATGCTGTTGGCTTCACGCACAGCGTTGTCCACGATCACCTGAGCCTTGTCGTTGGCTTCATCCACCATATCCTGCGCCTGGCGGGTCGCAGCCTGAACCACTTCGGATTCATCTACCATCTGCTGAGCCTGACGGGTGGCATCTGCGATCATCTCATCCGCCTGTTTCTGGGCGTCACCCAGAATAGCATCCTTGCTGGCGATGATCTTCTGATAACGCTTGATTTCTTCCGGTGTGCTCATACGCAGCTCCACCAGCATCTCATCGATCACGTCTTTTTCTACAATGATCTTCTTGCTGCCGGAGAACGCCTGCGGCTTACAGCCATCCAGATATTCTTCGATTTCACTGATGATTTGTTCAATCTTGCTCATGGTATATAGTCTCCTCCCCCTTCATGGAATGGTTGTTTTATTTCTGTTTTAAAAGACGGCAGCGCTCCCGGATCAGGGGCACGACTTCCGCCGGGACGAACTGATCGATCTTTCCGTCGTAATAAGCGACCTCACGAACGATACTTGAGCTCAGATACGCATACCGCAGATCCGTGGTCAGGAAAATGGTATCCAGCCCCGGACACATGGTATGATTGGTCTGCGCCATCTGCAGCTCATATTCGAAATCTGTAATCGCCCTCAGACCGCGGACGATCACACGGGCCCCTTCGTTTTTAACGAAATCTACCGTCAATCCGCTGAAAGAACGCACTTCAACATTGGGCAGATGAGAAGTCACATTCTGTATCATTCTAACACGTTCATCCGCGGAAAACAACGGTTTTTTTGCATTGTTCACCAGAACACCGACCACCAGTTTATCAAACATGCGGGAGGATCTTTCAATGATATCCAGATGTCCGAAGGTGATTGGATCAAAACTTCCGGGATACACCCCAATCTTTTGCGTAGTCTCCTGAATCATATGTTTTCCTCTTGTCTGTATTTCCAGAATATATGTTGATTCGTTTTATATTCTTTGCGTCGAAGCTCTTCAAACGGAAGTTCACGCATCCAGGAAAAGTCCTCCTCCAGCAGTGCTTCGGCTACCAATATTCCATCTTCCTTCAGCAGTCCCAGGCGGGCGATCCTATCTATGACGGGTGGGTACCAGTCGCCTCGGTAGGGAGGATCCAGAAAGATAATATCAAAGGATGCCCCCTCCCGTGAAAGTCTGGCCAGTGCAGCTATACAGTCAGAGGCAAGGATCTGTCCCCGGTCTTCCAGATGTGTGTGCGCCAGATTCTGTTTGATACAGTTCACAGCACGGCGTGAATTTTCAACGAATACACAGGAAGCAGCCCCGCGGCTTAACGCCTCAATGCCAATCGCACCGCTTCCAGCAAACAGATCCAGAAAAGCAGCACCTCCGACATGCGGCTGAAGAATATTAAACAGCGTCTCTTTATATTTATCCGCCGTAGGACGGGTATCCATGCCCGGTACGGTGACCAGCTGCAGGCGTCTGGCGGAACCGGCGATCACTCTCATGGCGATTCTCCCTAATTAAATCCATAGGTAAGCTGCGCAATGGTATAAAAGATCTCCGCAATCTTTCGTCCCACGGGGCCAGGAAGATTCATGACAATTCCCGGAGCAGAGAGCCTTGCGCGGCGATACATGGCGGGATTCTCTTTCTTAAAGAAATCCCAAAGTTCCGCTTTCTGTGCCAGCTTCTCTTTATCATGAGAACGGATCGCCATAATGGAGGATATGGTCGTCATGATCTCCAGATAGCTGTACATATAAGACCGAAGCTTAGGACTCTCCACCTTTGTCAGATCCCAGTCTTTGATCATGATCTTGTTGACACGGATCTGCTGATCAAGACGTTTGATCATCGTCTGTTCATTTACTGATTGCCCCTCCCGTCCGATATAATACCGATAGAAGTTAACATCCAGATAGTACAGCTTCTGTACATACGGGAAGGGATGATAGACAAACAGATTATCTACATAGAAGGTATGCTTCGGAAGCTCCAGCCCGGAATCCCGCAGCAGCTGCGTGCGGTAGATCACGGAATGCATAAGGATGTACTGTCCCAGCTTCAGCCGCCGCATTTCATCCCAGCCGAAAATACGGCCCTGAGGAAACGCATGACGATACTGCATTACCTTTTTGTGACGGGCACCTTCTTTGTCATACACAAAGTTGCTCACCATCATATCGATTTCCTGTCCGTTCGTGGTCAGTTCCTCCAGCGTATCCAGAATCTTCAGGTACGCCTCCCGGCTGACCCAGTCATCACTGTCGACGACCTTGAAATAACGGCCCGTGGCATGCTTCAGTCCGGTGTTTACCGCCTCTCCATGACCGCCATTTTCCTGATGCACCGCCTTAATGATTCCGGGATATCTGGCAGCATAACGGTCTGCCAGTTCAGGTGTCCGGTCCTTCTGAGATCCATCATCCACAATAATGATCTCCACCCGGTCTCCGCCCGGCAGCAGCGAACGAATGCATTTGCCCATATAGGCTTCAGAATTAAAACAGGGAATAGCAATAGACAGAAGTTTCATGTTCTTCCTCTTTTCTTTAACGTTTTTTCTTGCCGGTGCGAGTTCTTTCCGGCTCCTGATGACTACGGCCGTAGGCCTCATCATAGTAATAATCGTGGCTTAATTTTACGGAATTGTCACGAATCTCAAATTGAGAAAAGCTGCGGATAAAACTCGAAAAACGGCTGAACCCGTACTGCTTTGCATGAAAACCGGGAAACGCCTTCTTCACCTCATCATTGATGATGGAAAGGTTCGAGACCTCTCCGCCATTTTCCTCAAGGATCAGTTCAATTTCCCGCACGACCTCCTGTACCGGAATCTCCGCCCGGCAGTCCATCACATAATAGGTAGTGCCTTCCTTAACAATCTCAAACTCATCCAGGCTCTCCAGGAAAGTCGACAGTTTGGAAAAACCGTAGTTACGGACATCAAATTCAGAAAATCGCTTCGCCAGGAAATTCCCCAGATCCGCCACACTGGTCGGACGGCCCTGGTTCGTATTTTCCGTCATCAGCTTAAAGATTGCTTTCTTAATGTCATGCAGACTGGTGATATCCGCTTTTTCTGCAATCTCCGGCGTCGCCGTCGCGCTGTGCGCCGAATCCTCTGCCTGAGAGATCACATCCAGAATTTTAAAGGTATCACAGGCCGTGCGGAAAGGCTTGGGCGTCTTACTCTCTCCCATCCCCACCACAAACATACCGGCTTCACGAAGCCGCTGTGCCAGCTTGGTAAAATCCGAATCACTGGACACCAGGCAAAAACCGTCAACGCTATGGGAATACAGAATGTCCATGGCATCGATGATCATCGCCGAGTCCGTGGAATTTTTTCCGGTCGTGTAGCTGTACTGCTGAATCGGGTTTACAGACCACTCCAGGATGGTATCCTTCCATCCGCGCTTGGAAGGGTCCGTCCAGTCCCCGTAGATCCGCTTGTAGGTAGCGGTTCCAACATCGGAGATTTCTTCCAGTATGTACTTAATGTATTTGGGGGAAACGTTGTCCGCATCAATGAGGACAGCAAATCTTTTCTCTTTATTATCTTCCACAGGTTCCTCGCTTCTAAAGATCTTTCTTATTTTCCAAAGTTCTTTTCATAGAAAATCATATTCAATTTAGTATAAAGCATTATACCGTCAAATTCAAGGGGTTTCCCATCCTGCGTGGGACTTTATGTATACTGAAGTCTGTACATACTAATGCATGAGAATGGGGGACTCTGCACGTTTTTGGAGGGCATGAAAACTTCCGATCCTCAGCCCTATCCCGGTCGTGGCCGGGGAAACGGCCACGCCGGCTATAGGACTTCGGCTCTTCGGGTTCTGCCCTTCTTGAAAAGTGGAAGTCCTCTTTCGTTGATCTGAGAATCTGGTTTAACACAGATACGCATGGATCCCCACAAGGTGAAGAGCCCGAAGAGCTGAGGCCATTTAGCCGGCGCGGCTGTTCCCCCAGCCGCGACCGGGAAATGACCGAAGATCGGAAGTTTTCCCACCCTATGAGAGGTCTGTTTAATCGAATGTCCTCGCAGTTTATTCCGTTCAGAATGGGGAACACTGCACATTTTAGGCGGGCATGAAAACTTCCGATCCTCAGCCCTATCCCGGTCGTGGCCGGGGAAACGGCCACGCCGGCTATAGGACTTCGGCTCTTCGGGTTCTGCCATTCTTGAGAAGTGGAAGTCCTCTGAAATCTTAAGGTGACCTTAGTGGTGCGCATGAAAAACAGGATGCTGCCGCATCCTGTTGGTAATTTCGTATACTGCAAATCTAACGGTTCTCCACCAGTTCGTGGTCCATGAACCGCAGAATCATGTCCACACACCCTTCTTCGCCGATCACGGAACTGTTGAGGCAAAGATGGTAGGTGCTGGCGACGCCCCAGCGTTTGTTGGAATAGAAATTATAGTAGTTGGCGCGTTTTTTGTCAGAGCGCGTGATCAGATCGATGGCTTTGTCTTTAGAGAGATGATGACGCTCCGCCACGCGGGTGACGCGGTCTTCCAGGTTTGCCGTGATGAAGACGTTGGTCACATGTTCGAAGGATTCCAGCGCATAGTCCGCACAGCGGCCGACCAATACGCAGGATTCGCGTGAGGCTATGGAGCGGATGGCTTCGAATTGTGCAAGGAATACCTTCTGGTTCAGCGGCATTTCCACACGGGTGGAGAAGCTGCCCAGGCCGGAGGTATCCGTGACCAGCGAATAGAAAAAGCTGTTGATCGGTTTTTCGTCGTGTGATTCGATGATCTGTTCGCTCAGTCCGCTGCTGCTGGCAGCTTCCTGAA
Organism: uncultured Lachnospiraceae bacterium; assembly: GCA_946537305.1. Taxonomy (GTDB): domain Bacteria; phylum Bacillota; class Clostridia; order Lachnospirales; family Lachnospiraceae; genus UBA3305. Next base: position 31,654 of record CAMNFR010000013.1, read on the forward strand.
GGATCTCTTTATCGTAAAAGGAAACGCCAAGGCGTTCGGCCAGCTTTTTTCCGATGCTTCTTCCTCCGCTGCCAAATTCTCTGCCGATTGTAACGATCTGATTCATAAATATTCTCTCCTTGCTCCCGAAAGGGATGTTATATTGGTTGTATTATAACGAATCCTGATGGAAAAATCAAGGACAAATTGTCTAATTTTGCTTGTTTTTTAATTTTCTTAACATATCTTCAAAATATTGAGGAAGTGGCGCTGTTACTTCCAGATATTTACCGGTTCGCGGATGGATCAGTCCCAGAGTTCCTGCATGGAGTGTCTGTCCTGTCAGGTGCCAGGGATGCGGCAGGTTTCCGTACACTTCATCACCCACCAGTGGATGGTGGATCGATGTCATATGAACACGGATCTGATGGGTGCGTCCGGTCTCCAGACGACAGGCCAGGAGTGTGTAACCGGGAAACCGTTCCAGTACCTGATAGTGAGTAACGGCCGGTTTTCCATCCGGTACAATGGCCATCTTCAGGCGATTGGTACGTGATCTTCCGATCGGTGCATCTACGGTTCCTTCTTCTTCGGCAAAATTCCCGTGAACCAGGCAAGTGTAGATCCTCGTGATTGAATGAGCCGCAAGCTGTTCTGCTACCCGGGTATGCGCGAAGTCGTTTTTGCAGGCGACAAGAACACCGGTCGTATCCCGGTCGATGCGGTGTACGATTCCTGGCCGCTGTATACCGTTAATACCGGAAAGATCGTTGCCGCAATGATACAGCAGCGCATTGACCAGAGTGTCATTGGTATGTCCGGGAGCGGGGTGAACGACCATACCCTTCGGTTTGTTTACAAAGATCAGGTCGTCGTCTTCATACAGAATATCCAACGGTATATTCTCTGCCGGGATGTCCGGCGGTGTGGGATCCGGCATGTTCAGTACGGCCAGATCACCTTCCGCTACTTTTACGCCTGGCTTAGTCTTCTTTCCGTTCAGTGTGACCTGACCTTCTTTAATGCATTTTTGAAGAAAGGAACGGGAACTGCCGTCCATCAGTCTTGCCAGCACGGTATCCAGGCGCTCACCGGATTCCTCCGGCCCCATCGTCAAAGATATTTCTTCCAAGCAAGTCCCTCCTTACAGAATCCCCTTCAGGTCCTCTTCTTTATAGAAGAACAGGATCAGTACGAACAGAAACACTGCTGCCACGGAAACGAAACAGTCCGCCACATTAAAAATAGGAAAATCAATCAGGCGGAAATAGATAAAATCCACCACGTATCCCTGCCGCAGACGATCGATGAAGTTTCCGATGGCGCCGCCGGCCAGGGAGATCAGGACCAGATTCAGCGGAAGGAAACGCGACGTGTCCGGCACACGGAACAGGTACAGAAAAACAATGCCTGAGAGTACGACGACGGTCAATACGGCAAACAACACCTGCTGCTGCTGCAGCATACCAAAGGCGGCTCCTCTGTTTTCCAGATACCGCAGCTCCAGTACGCCGGGAATCAGAACGAAGGGGTCCGATCCGTATAAATGCCGCACTGCCAATATTTTGGTCCATTGATCCAGCCCCACGGCAGCTGCGATAAAAAGCAGTGCCTGAAGGCATCTCACTTTGGTTTTTTTCATGTTGATTTCGGCCCTCCGGTCAAAAAGAAAGCCATCGATCGCACATCGACCGACGGCTTTATAATGCATCTGAAACTGTTAGAAATTCAGGCTGAGATTGGAAATATCCTGACTGCCCTCAATCACTTCCGTGAAGTCTCCGGTCAGGCCGATGGACTGCGGCGAGACGATGAAAATATACTTGGAGATCTTCTGCAGATTTCCGTTGATGGAGAAACATGCGCCGGACGTAAAGTCAATAATACGCTGGGCAAGATCGACATGAACACCCTCCATATTGATGACAACAGCGCGTCCGCTCAGAAGAATATCACACACCTCGCGAGCATCCTCCAGCGCGGTAGGCTTCACCATACAGACCTCCGTGCCGCCGGTGTTCTTCATAGGAACCACATTGTCTCTTGTCAGACGACGGGGTGAAGAAGTCTTTGCCGGACGCTCGGGCTCCTGTCTGCGGGGCGCGGGCTCTTCTTCTCTTGTCTGACGACGGATACTGCGTCTGGGAGCCGGTTCAACCGCTCTTTCTTCCTCGTAATCATCCTCTTCGTACTCGTCGTCGTCATCATATAATTTCATGGAATTTAAAAAGCGATCTAAAAAACCTGCCATGGTAAATAACCTGCTTTCTTAGTAATTATGGAAAAATCCTTTACTGATTTATTATCCTTGTTTTTTCCCCATCTGTCAACCATATATTACGAAAAAATGAAGAAAAAGCCCCACTTTCCCCATATATTGTATAGCAAAAGCGTAAAAAACCGGCTATCTGGGGGATATCAATAAACAATCTCTCCGTCTTTTGCCTTGTTTCCATTCAGAAGAATATGATCATAGATGGCAAGACCATATGATCTCCCTGCTTCTACAATGTAGTAATCTTCGTTTTCATCTAAGATTTCTACGGCACGGAATAAGGCGTATCCCTTATTGACATTATAGACGCCTGTCAGCGTCGTCTCTCGCTCAATGGTGTAAGTAGCAGCCGAGTCTGTCGGAGCCGAACTACCCGGTGTCTCCGCTGGTTTCATCAGGACGGTCCCTGCATCCAGGGCAGACTTATCCAGGTAGTAATAGTTTTCACTTTTCGCATAGATGGAGGGCGTTATAAATTCTGCAGTTCCCTCCGGCGTCTGACGGTAAAAGCCCAGGTCGGTATCGTTGCCGCCGTACGCAGCATAACCAATGGGGACCACATAAAAATCATGTGTGGTAATTGAGCTTTTAGGAATCTTCAGACCGGTAACATTCAGCGATGGAATGCGGGATTTTCGAATGGAGACGGTTGCGTAACGCTTGTCCGCCATCTGTATCATATAATCATTCAGTTCACATCGGCCCAGTATGGTATCATCCGCCGCGTGGATCAGAGAGAAGGAAGCCTTTACTTCAAGATTTACATCGTGCAGAAGCAGCGTTACGTTCTTCTGGTCCGCCAGCACCGCCTGATCCTCCGCAGAAAGCGGCAGATAAATGACCCATTTTTCGGAGGTGATGGTCTTAAACGCGGGAGAATTCTTCTCCGTCAGACTTCCGGAGGAAATCAGATTTTTCTCGTATTTGCTGTCATCCAGATCAGCAGCGGTCAGTTTATCCTCTGTCAGCGTCTCTTTTCCATCCGTATAGTATTCTACAACACCACTGTATTCGGCTTCCATACCGCGAAGGAAACTGGTATCAATACCCATCTGGGCGATTTCGTTCAGATTTTCTGTTCCCAGATAACCTAACAGCTGATTGTTCAGGCTGTACTTAGTGTCATAGATGTCCGAAAAACGAGCGGACCTGTATCCAACACGATATGAGGTCAGTTTTTTCTTCAACGATGCCAGCTGATCGTTGCTCAGGGAACTATCTCCGGTGCCCCGGCCGCTGATGATCTGGGTATACTGCCCTTTTTCATCGAGAAGACAGACTGTATCTCCTACGGAGGCCCGTGTTCCCTCGCGAACATAAACGTTCACATAACCTGCATCCGGCGTGTTCTGTACGACTTCCTCCCGAAGGATCAGTCCGGTATACGTGGTGTCCTGAACAACATTGCTGATCGGGCCGACCTCATAGATCTGCAGATTTCCGCGGATCGCATAGGAGATGACATTTACCAGAATGTATACAAAGAAAACCAGAAACACCACCATGCCGATATTCATGGCAAAAGGCTGGTCAGTGCGGATGATATTATCCTTCTTTTCTCCCATGCACGCTCCTTTCCATTAACGAACAAAACAAAAGAGTTTCGAGTGTTCGAAACTCTTTTGAAAAGACTATGCAGCCACTAGATGATCAGCATTCGATGATCGTCTTTTCCTGGCCGTTTGCGGGAAGCTCTTCCTTGTCGCGGGAGATGCTGAGAACAAACAGTACCTCATACTTTTCTCCCATACGGGCAAGATCATCAATGGCCTTCTCCAGGATATCATCCGTCACATGGGCAATAGTCAAAAAGCTGTCAAGATACATCTCCTGAAGATCATGATCCTGAGAAATGATACCGCTCACAAATCCCAGAAAACCCTCATATGTATTAATAGGATACTGTGAAATATCGATCAGGCGTACACGGTTGTTCAGTTCGAACATATGCTTTGTATTCTTATCAACGTAAACAATCGTGCCGTGTGCTTCTTTGATAGAAGCATTTGCTTTTCCCAGCAGATGCTTTGTTTTGCCTTTTCCTTTATTGCCAGCGATGATCTGAACCATAAGATGTTCCCTCCTTAGGTTTAAACTTAAATTTATTATAGTATATAATTCTGGAAAACACAAGTAAATAATCTGAAAATCTCTTTTCTCTACCAGTCTCGCTTTCGTTCGCCCCGCTGCAGGCAGACATTCATCACCATACCTATAGCTATAAAGAAGCTCAGCAATGAGCTTACGCCCGCAGAAAAGAACGGAAGCGGCAGACCCGTATTGGGCAGCAGTTTGATCGCAACACCGATATTTGTAAAAGACTGAAAGGCAAACATGGCGGCTACGCCAACACAGAGCAGACGTCCGCTCATGTCCTTCGCGTGCTGCGCGGAACGAAGGCACAGCAAGACCACAAAGGCAAGAAGCGCTATAATAGCAATACAGCCCACAAAGCCTAGTTCCTCTCCCACCACAGCAAAAATAAAATCACTGTTCTCCTCAGAAAGGAAGTTGCCGTTTTTGACCGACTCAAAACTTGTGTTATTCAGACCTTTTCCGAACAGCTGCCCCGAGGCGATGGCCAATACGGAATTGTCCTGCTGTACATTACCGCCGGTCGACTGGTACTGTTCGGGATAGATAAAGGACAGTACGCGGGAGATCTGATAAATATGCAGCTCGTTGATCAGGTAATCCTGATTTTTCATAATGAATATGTAGCCGCCAATACAAAGCGGCACCAGAATCACGATAGCCGCAAAGATCCATTTATAGCTGAGCCGCGCAGAATACAGAATCATCAAAAAGATGAACGTGACGACCAGCGTGGTGGAAAGATCCGGTTCAGCCAGGATCAGACCAGCGGTGATGGCATAGAACAGCAGTCCGCCGAAGACCACCAGCGGTTTGTTGATCCGCCGCTCGTTGACGCCGTAGAACCAGGCCATGAACATGATCAAAAAAATCTTGGCAAATTCGGAAGGCTGGATCTGTATACCAAGGTTCAGCCATCGTGTTGCACCGTGCGAAGAAACGCCGAAGGGCGTCAGCACAAGGAACAGCAACAGGTAATTGACCAACATGATCAGCGGCGAAAACTTCAAGACAAAATGATAGTCTGCAAAGGCAACTACCAGCATGACCGTAAATCCGACTGCCAGTCCCGTGATCTGTTTCCGAATGGTGGCATCGCGGTCCAGATCGTTCGCCATAGCAGAATTCAGGATCAACACACCGATAACGCAGAGTGCGATCACAGAAAGCACCAAATATATATTGAAGTTTTTTCGCTTATATAAGGAAAAACGAAACATTCGCACACTCCTTTAATCATCGGAGATGGAACCCTGATAGACATTCGCTCCGGATTCCAGGATCTCATCCAGTGTGACCTGTCCAAAAACATACTCCATGACCGCATTGGCCATCCGGCAGGTGTACGTGGAGGAGAAGCCGTTAGGAATGGTACAGGCAATGGCATACTGCGGATCCTCTACCGGTGCATACCCTACAAAGGTGGCGTGGTTGGGACGCAGTTTATTTTCTTCCGCTGTACCGGTCTTTCCGGCGATGGACAATTCGGGATCGAAGTCATCCTCATGTTCATAGCGGACCACTCGCTCCATGCCGGTGTGAATGGCGCTCCAGGTAGAGTTAGAGATATCCACCTGGTTAATGACCTCCGTTTTATATTCCTGGGTCGTTTTGCCGGTCGCATCTGTCACACGGTCCAGCAAGGTCAGATGATAGACCGTTCCGCTGGTGGCGATGGCGGCCGCATAACGAGCCAGCTGAATATTGGCATAGTTATGTGTACCCTGTCCGATGGCGGAAGGTACAGGTGCGGTATCGGACACCTTGGGTTCGGATTCCGTTACCTCTATGCCTGTCTTTTCATCCAGACCGACCATGGAGGCATATTTCTGGATCATACGCACGCCCTTGGATTCCACATAGTTCCCATCTCCGTCCAGGCTAAGCTCATATCCCACTTCGCTGAAAAAGCAGTTGCAGGACTTCTGGATGGCTGAGACCACATTCAATTCGCCATGTGTACCGGTACAGGCCAGATGCAGTCCGATCTCCTCAAAAAGACCTTCACAGTCGATTTCCCGGGAGGAATTGATGATTCCCTCCTCCATACCTGCCATGGTAGAGACCAGCTTAAAGGAGGAACCAGGCGCCGTCCGAGTCTGGGTGGCACTGCTGTACAGCGGATGCGAAAGATCCGTGGCCAGGCGATAATAATACGAAGGATCTGAGATGCGGCTGTTGTCATAGCCCGGATAGGAAACCATGGCCAGCACCTCTCCGCTCTTGGCATCAATAATCGTTACCGCGCCGGAGCAGGGGTCTAATGCCAGCTGTGCCGGTGTGATCTGCAGACGCCGTATCTTATCATAAACAAAGCGGAAAGCCGTAATGCCCTGCTGATCCGACAGCTCGCCATAGGCTGTTTCATCCATTTCCAGAATCCCCTGGTCATAGAGCGCCATGCAGATATCATTTCCCTGCATCTGGCCGCTTTCGATCAGTTGTTTATATATGGTCTTGGCAAACTCCTCATCAGAGCGGAGCAGTTCCACAGTCTTTCGTACCAGGGCTCGGAAAGTCTCTTCCTCCGTGGTATAGGCGCCGGAAAGCTCCAGCTTGGTAGTGTCGACCCAGGATTTTCCAAGGGCATAGCGAAGGAACTCCGCCAGGCTCATGGTCTCATCGCTGTGATAGGCAATATAGGCCTCATCGGAGGTGTCAATACGTTCCGTGATCAGCAGACCGGAATTTTCCATGGACTCATGCGCGTAGGTCATGTAGACCTGCATATCCTCGTCCAGCTCTTTATACGGACGGGGCGAATCTGCCATAAGTTCTGTTTCCATACGGCTGCTCACGGAATTCAGTTCTGTCATGAACTGCTGATAGATCCGTCCTTCAGCAGCACTGGCACCTTCGGCGCCAAAATGATTCATGTCCAGAACATTGTTATTTATCAGCTGAAAATAAACATCTCTCACACTGATCTTCCGCTCGGAGCTCTTCATGGTGGGAAGGATCGTGACCTCTCCCGGCTCCAGCTTATCCAAAAGGATGCCGGCCAGAAGCTGCTCGATCTGATGATAGATACCCACCTGGAGATCCGCGTCGATGGTCAGATAAACATCTCCGCCGGATTTCGGAAGGGTCTCGCTCTCAATAGACTGCACGTGTCCTTCGTTATCCACATACATGACACGTTCGCCCTTAAGGCCCTGCAGGGAAGTTTCGTTATAGTTTTCTATGCCGATCTTACCGATGACATCACCGTTGATATAGTCGCCGCCATTGTTATTCAGCTCTTCGATTTCTTCCGCTGAAGCCTTGCCGGTATAACCGATAATGTGTGAAAACGCTTCATTTTCGGTATAGGCCCGCACATAGTCCTCTTCCACATCCACGCCCAACATCTGGGTAGAGTGTTCCAACACATCCTGCATGGTCTCCGTGCTGATATCCTGCGCGACCGTGGTGGCCACATATTTCTGATAACTGTTCAAAGACATAGCGTAGCGGATGTTGATGAGCTTTAGCGCGTCCGAGTCGGAAATATCATAGGTATCCCCCTCCCGGGAGGAATACATTCCAACACCGTAACGGTTTTTCATATAAAGAAATGCTTCTCTTGCGCTGGTATCGGCCGGTTTTTCTTCCGTAAAGTCATTGGTCGTCTGAAGGCCATACATATCCCTCAGAAAACGAAGACGGCTGTTCCCCTCCACAGTAAAATGAAAATTTCCCGCGGAGTCCATGACAAGAGGAACGTCCGACTGCATTTTTTCACCATGCTTGTTCAGGATCCCGATCAACTGCAGCAGCATGATGTTTTTTTCATATCCGTTCCGGTAATCACCCTCATCTGTTACCGTGACTGTATAAACAAGTTTATTGTAGGCAAGAAGTGTGCCGTTCCTGTCATAAATGTTGCCGCGTGTACTTGGAAGGCTGATCACTTTCCTTGTCGTCTGGGTATACTTCTGCTGTGCCTCCTCACCCTCGATGATCTGAAGGCGGAACAGTCGTACTACCAGCACCATGAACATGGCCATGAATAGGATGGTAATAGGCAGCAGGCGCGATCTGGCCAGCTGCTTCAGGCGGTATGCCAGTATTTCCAGGATTTCTCTAAACAAATCTCTTCGCGCTCCTCTTTTCCAAATCACCCAGCCGTTCGTTCAGCTTCAAAAAAAGCGGATAAAGAGCCAGGGTCAGCACTGCTGTGTAAACGATCTCCGGCAGAATGATCTGGGCAATGTACGCAGAAAGCTGCATGCGGCCATGCACCATAAATCCGAAGAAGTAAATATAGAGGTTGTACAAAAAGTCGCTCAATATGCAGAGCAGCAGCGGCATATTCAGAAATTCCACATAAAAGAGCTGGCCGATGGTACCGGTCACATAGCCGATACACAGATAGACCAGCGCGTAGTAGCCCAGAATCTCCCCGTAGCCCATATCCATCAGAAGCCCGCAGAAAAAGCCCAGCAGCATGCCTTCTTTCTTTCCGCGGATAAAGCCGAAGGAAAAAGTAACGATCAGCAGAAGGTTGGGCGTGGCATCGATCAGGGAAGATGTGGCAAACACATTATTCTGCAGCAGGAACGCCAGCAGAACGATCAACGTATAATACAGGAAACGCTTCACTCGTCCAGCCCTCCGCTTTCCTTAAGGGTCGTGATGATCAGTACCGTATCCAGATGGGAGAAATCTACCACAGGAACCAGATGGCCTGATTTTGTCAGATTATTGGCGTCTACTGCGAGGTCCTTGGCATATCCGATCAGAATTCCGGGAAGATACAGATCACTGGTATTCGCGGTGACGATCTTGTCATCATTTTCAATATCGTCATCCTTGGCGATCTTTCCGAGCGTCAGGAGACCCTGCTCATACAGGGTAAGATCTCCGGTCACGATGCAGGTGGCCTGAGAGGTCAGCCCCATGGCGCCTACATTTCGGTTGTCTCCGATGATCGTGCTGATAGTGGCAGTTGTATCTGTCACAGAGGTAACAATGCCCACCAGGCCGCCTTCCGCGATCACGTTCATATCTACCTGGATCCCGTCCTTTGTGCCCTTATCGACCAGGAACGTCTTATACCAGTTGTCAGAGTTCTTGCCGATAATATGCGCGCCGACCACCGGATAATCCGGATACTGATCCGACAGGCTTAAAAGATCTTTATAGGTTTCCAGTTCGCGCAGCTGAAGCTGATACCGGGTATTCTGTTCTGTCAGCTCTGCCAGCTGGTCCTTCAGCTGTTCATTTTCCTTTTCGACCTGATGAAGATGAATGACACGCTCCGTGCGGTCGAAAATTCCTCCGCCAACAAAATTAAACCCCTTCTGCAGCGGCATCAGGAGCGCATTAAAGCCGCCTCGAAAAATGTTATTCGAGGTCTGACTGAAGGATGTGATCAAAATTAAGCCCAGACAGATGCCCGCCAGCACGATAAAGATGTGCTTTGGCTGCAGCTGAGGTGCGCGACGTTTTTTCATGTATGTATACTCCAGAAATCGGCAAATAATCAGGTAATGAATCCGCACTCCCGGAAACTGAAAAAGGTCAGATCTCCGATAATGATGTGATCCATCAGAGGAACGGAAAGCAAGCGTCCCGCTTCCGAAAGGCGGTCGGTCAGAATGTAATCTTCTTCACTGGGGGTCGGATCTCCGCTGGGATGATTATGAATCAGCACCAGGAACACGGCGCCATGGCGAAGGGCAGCCACAAATATTTCCCTGGGCGAAGCCAGAGAAGCATTGACCGTCCCCCGCGTGATCTGTTCCCAGGCAATTAGCTGTCCTTTGTTCCCCAGAAAAACGGCACGTACTTCCTCCTGCGGAAGCACACGCATATCTTCCATAAAATAGTTCGCAATGGTTTCAGGCTGGTCCAGACGGATCGACCCGCGTGCTTTGGTCCGCGCTATGCGAGCAGACAGCTCCCCAATGCACTGCAGCTGGATTGCCTTCACCTTCCCGATTCCGGGAAGGCACATTAATTCAGCGGTCCTGACATCCGGAAGCGAAGTCAGCCCGCCCCGTTCCTCCAACATCAACAGGATTCGCGTGGCAAGGTCACGCGAATTCATGCCGGGGGCACCGCTGCGCAGTATGACAGCCAAAAGTTCCGCGTCGCTGAGGACGCCGGGACCGGCCGCGAGGCATTTTTCATACGGGCGTTCAGATTCCGGAAGATCCGTCATTTTTAATGGTTCAGTCACAGTTTACCTCCGTTTCTGCTCCCCCGAAGGCCCCCTGCGATGATTGGCATTCATTATATTAACACATCACCAAACCCGCGTCTAGCAATTTCTGCACAGACATCAGAATGCCATATTTGGCGTGATACCAGGTAATACCGCCCTGGAAAAAGACAGTGAACGGCGGGCGAAGCGGCCCATCCGCGGAAAGTTCAATAGATGAACCCTGTACAAACGCGCCGGCCGCCATGATGACTTCATCATCATAGCCGGGCATGGCCCAGGGCTCCGGAGTAACAAAACTGTCCACCGGTGCCGCCGCTTGAATGCCAGCGCAGAAAGCCTTCAAGCCCTCTGCAGAATTCAGATCGATAGCCTGAATAATATCATACCGTGTGGTTTCCGAGGCGGGATGTACACGGAATCCCAGCTTTTCGTAGAGGCTTGCGGCAAAAATGGCGCCTTTTTCCGCGCCGGCTGTAACTGTAGGAGCCAGGAAAAATCCCTGATAAAAGGCAGGGTTCGTTCCCAGATTCGCACCGACTTCACGTCCGAGGCCGGGAGAGGTCAGCCTTCTGGCCACCTGCTCCACGCACGCAGCCGTTCCGCAGATATATCCCCCGGCAGGTGCAAGTCCGCCGCCGGGATTCTTGATCAGGGATCCTACGATCATATCCGCGCCGTAGTCGGAAGGCTCTGTAATCTCCGTAAATTCGCCGTAACAATTATCAACCATGCAGATGATATCCGGCTTGCAGGACTTCAGGAATGCAATAAGCTCTCCGATGGCCTCCGCAGATAATGTAGGTCGGGAGGCATATCCTTTGGATCGCTGAATGGTAGCCATCTTTGTATTTGGCTTGATGGCCTTCCGGATGCCTTCATAATCGAAGGATCCGTCCGGAAGCAGATCGACCTGAGCATAGCTGACGCCGTATTCCGCCAGTGAACCGATGGAGGGGCGAATGCCGATGACCTCCTCCAGGGTATCATAGGGTTTCCCTACCGGGGAGAGCAGTTCATCGCCCGGGCGCAGATTGGCAGAAAGTGCCAGATTAAGCGCATGGGTCCCACAGGTGATCTGGCTGCGCACCAGCGCATCCTCTGTGTGGAAGGTGTCCGCATAAACCCTCTCCAGGGTATCCCGGCCAGTATCGTTATAGCCGTACCCAGTGGTAGCCTGGAAGTGCATCTCGCTGACATGGTTTTTATGCATAGCGCCGAGCACTTTCAGCTGATTATATTCTGCAATGGCATCGATTTCGGTAAAGCGTTCTTTAAGCCCGGCAAGGACCTCTTCTCCCAGGGCCAGGACCTTGGGGGAAATGCCGCTTTCCTTATAAATCTGAGATAACATGTTACTGCCTCTTTTCGTTTTAAACTTGGTTACTTTTCATTTCCGCTGTAAGCGGAACACGTGCCTCTATGCTGTGGGACCGGCACAGGTCCAGAATATGTTCCAGCATTTTTTCATGGGTGGGATACTCTTCCCAGTTCAGCCAGATGACTTCGCCCTCACGCCGGAACCAGGTCAGCTGCCGCTTGGCAAAATGTCTGGTGTCGCGCTTAAGAACACGGACGGCTTCCTCAAGGGTGCATTCCCCTTCCAGATAGGACAGAATCTCTTTATATCCCAGTCCCTGCATGGAGATCATGCCGCGGTGACACCCCATCTCCTTCAGGCGCTGTACCTCTTCCACCAGGCCGGCCTCCAGCATCTGATCTACCCGCAGGTCAATGCGGCGGTAGAGTTCCTCGCGGTCGCGGTTCAGCACAAGATAAAGAAGGTTATAAGGAGTCGGACGTTCTCGCTCCGCCTTATTATGTTCTGATATAGGTTCTCCGCTCTGATAATAATATTCCAGCGCTCGGATGACCCGCTTGTGATTGGCCGGATGAATGATCTGCGCTGAAGCCGGATCGACAGCGGCCAGCTCCCGGTGCAGTGCTTCCTCTTCCCCTGCCTCCATGCGGCGCTCCAGTTCTTTTCGCAGAGAAGAATCCTCCCCATGGGAAGTGAAATCGATCTCTCTGGTCAGGGCCTGAATGTAAAACCCGGTGCCACCGGCGATGATCGGAATATTCCCGTGAGAATATATTTGCCGGAGAGCTGCCCTGGCATCTTGCTGAAAACGCACCACATGAAATTCCTCCCAGGGTTCGCAGTAATCAATCAGGTAATGTGGTACTCCCTGCATCTCCTCCGGCGTCACCTTGGCGGACCCGATGTCCATATATTTATAGACCTGCATGGAATCCGCGCTGATGATCTCACCTCTGATGGCTTTTGCAAGATCGATCGAAAGCGCGGTCTTTCCCACCGCCGTGGGACCGGTCAGTACGATCAGCGGCGGCCTGGTATCTTCTATCATCCGTTTACCACCCTCTGGAATTTCTTCTCTAACTCGTATTGTGTCATGGTAATGATCGTAGGTCTGCCGTGCGGGCACATATAAGGATTCTCCAGTGTCAGGAGTTCATCCAGAAGAGCATTGACCTCCTCCGTGGAGAGTCTGTGATTTCCCTTCACGGCTGCCTTACAGGACATCAGCGCCAGCTTGTCGCGGATCAGAGTAGATTTCGCGCTCCCATCCTCGTCCGTCTTTTCGTCAATGATCGAATCCAGCAGCTCATTCATGTCAAGCCCCAGAAGATTCCCGGGAACCGCATACACGGCGTACTCGCGGCCGCCGAAGGGCTCACAGGAGAAACCATAGGCCTCCAGTTCCTGCCGGTATTCCTCCAGCACCTCGATCTCACGGGCGTTCAGGGTAAGGATACGCGGCGGCTGCAGCTGCTGGGACGTAAATTCCTTCTGCTCGAATAGCTTCACATTGCGCTCGAACAGAACCTTCTCATGTGCCGCGTGCTGATCCATGAACAACAGCTGATCTTTATACTGGAACATCCAGTAGGTATCAAAGACCTGCCCGATGATGCGGTACTCAGCCCTTGTCTGCGGCGTGAGCAGTCGATCCTCAAAAAGCTCCATCTGTCGGGGATCTGTTACCTCCACAGCAGCAACTGATTCTTTTGTGCCTGCCGGTATAATAGAACTTATCTGTTCGTCAACATGCAACATTTCCCCTCTTTGAGGTTCATCTTTCACTTCCGGCATCATTTGAGAGGATGTTTTATCCTTCCCCGCATAAAATTCCGCCAGGGAAGAATCATGAAGAACATCCTCCAGCGCACTCTTCTCACGCTGTACCGTCGTTTCTGCCGCCTGTCTCTCCCGTACCATAGCGTTGCCCAGGGCAGCATTCTGCTGGTTCCGTCGAATGCGCTCGAAGGTGGACAGCTCCCGGACCGGTTCTTCTCTTCTCTTTACTTCAAAAGGCTCCGGGGCGCGTTCTTTCTCCGGCGCCGGGGCAGGAGTCTTCTCCTTTTCTTCGAACGCATGACGAGGGATCAGTTCCTCTCCGGCAAGTGCCTGACGGATACACCGACGCACAGCCTCATACACGCCTTCTTCATTCCGAAAGCGCAGTTCCATCTTGTTTGGATGTACATTGACATCCACCTGAGATGAATCGATGGTCATGTGGAAGACAGCGAAGGGATACTTCTGCTGCATCACAAATCCACGATAGGCGTGCTCGATGGCACCGGTCAGGATATTGCTCTTCACATATCGACCATTCACAAAATAATTTTCATAGGTCCGATTTCCCCGGTTGACCTCCGGCTTGCCGATAAATCCATCAATTGTGATATGCTCACTCTCATGATGAATGGGCAGCAGGCACGAGGCAATCTCACGTCCGTAGATGGTATAGATCATATCCTTCAGCTTATGATTGCCGGAGGTATGCAGCTTTGACTGATTGTTCACGATCAGCCGGAAGGAAATATCCGGGTGAGAAAGAGCCAGTCGTTCAGCCAGTGTACTGATATAGGATCCTTCCGTTGCAGGACTTTTCAGGAAGTTCCTGCGGGCAGGAGTATTAAAGAACAGATCCCTCACCAGAAAGGTGGTGCCCTCCGGGGCACCGATCTCTTCGAAGGCAATCTCCTGACCGCCCTCGATCTGATATCTTGTGCCGCCCAGGCTCTCGCGGGTCTTCGTGATCAGCTCGACCTTTGCGACCGCGGCAATGCTTGCCAGGGCCTCTCCCCGGAAGCCGAGGGAGGATACGGACAGCAGATCCTCTGCCGTGCGGATCTTGCTGGTCGCATGCGGCAGAAAAGCCGTCTTCACCTGATCCGCCGGAATACCGCAGCCGTTATCCGTGACCCGGATCAGAGATATGCCTCCGTCCCGGATCTCGATTGTTATTGCCGTAGCACCGGCATCCACCGCATTTTCCACCAGTTCCTTGACCACGGAGGAAGGTCTGTCTACGACCTCTCCCGCGGCGATCTGGTTGATGGTCGCCTGATCTAATACTTTGATCTCCGGCATAGTAATTCTCCTTCTTAATTCTGCCAGCGGTTCTTCCGCTTATTCTGCAGACGGTACAATGTATTCAGCGCATCGATCGGCGTCATGGCGGACAGTTCCAGGGAATCCAGCTCCTCCAAAATATCTGCGTCACTGACGGTATCAAAAAAGCTCAGCTGTCCCGAGTCTACATCGTCCGGACGGGTCACAGGTTCATGTGAGGCAGTGTGACCACTCTCCGCGATCTCCTTCGCGCGGGAGGAAATATCTGCCTCCACCAGCTGCTGCACCAATTCCTTTGCGCGGTCGATCACCGGATCCGGCACGCCGGCCAGCTTAGCCACCTGAATGCCGTAGCTCTTATCCGCGCCGCCTTTGATGATCTTGCGCAGGAACACAATAGAGTCTCCCTGTTCCTTGACAGCAATGCAGTAATTATTTACGCCTGAAAGACTTCCTTCCAGTTCTGTAAGCTCGTGATAATGGGTGGCGAACAGGGTCTTGGCTCCCAGGATCCTGGGATTGCTGATATGCTCTACCACAGCCCAGGCAATTGCCAGCCCGTCAAAGGTGCTGGTCCCCCGCCCGATCTCATCCAGGATCAGGAGGGACTTTTTGGTGGCATTCCGAAGAATGTTGGCCACCTCTGTCATCTCCACCATAAAGGTACTCTGACCGGAAGCCAGATCATCCGAAGCTCCCACACGCGTAAAGATGCGGTCGCAGATCCCTATATTGGCGGAATCCGCCGGGACAAAGGAACCGATCTGGGCCATCAGCACGATCAGCGCGGTCTGACGCATATAGGTAGATTTTCCTGCCATGTTCGGACCGGTAATGATGGAAATTCGCTTGTCCTGATTGTTCAGCAGCGTATCGTTCGCAATAAAAAGCTCATCTCTCATCATGCGCTCGACCACCGGGTGGCGCCCCGCCTTGATATCGATCAGTCCTTTTTCATTGATCTTCGGCCGCACATAGCGGTTCTTTTCCGCCACATAAGCCAGCGAAAGCAGCACGTCCAGAAGGGCGACCGCCTTGGCCGTACGCTGAACACGGACCACTTCCTTTGCCACAGCATCTCGGATCTCACAGAACAGATCATATTCCAGGGCAAACAGCTTCTCCTCTGCCCCCAGGATTACGCTCTCCAGTTCCTTCAGACGCGGCGTGGTATAACGCTCTGCGTTGGCAAGCGTCTGCTTTCGGATATAATCCTCCGGCACCATCTCCTGGAAGGACTTTGTGACCTCCAGGTAATAGCCGAAAACTTTATTGTATTTAATGCGCAGGTTCTTAATGCCTGTGCGCTCGCGCTCCTGAGCCTCCAGATCAGCCAGCCACTGCTTGCCCTCCGTCTTGGCCCTGCGCAGCCGGTCTGCCTCCTCGGAATATCCGTCCCGGATCATGCCGCCTTCACGCACGGTGATGGGCGGATCTTCCACGATCCCCCGGGAAATCAGCTCCTCCAGATCGGCCAGTGCATCCATCTGCTCTTCTACATCCTTCAACAGAGAGCCCCTAAAAGAATGCATCAGTTCCCGGATGGGCGGCAGCATCTTCAGAGATGATGCAAAGGCAATAAGATCTCTCGGCCCGGCACTGCGATAGGCGATCCGGCCGATCAGACGTTCCAGGTCATAGACCGGGCCTAGATATTCCCGCAGTTCCTCCCGCGTGATGATATCGTTATTGATCTCCTCCACAGCATCCTGCCTGGCCGTAATCTCCTTTTTATCCACCAGCGGCTGCTCAATAAAACTGCGCAGCATTCGTGCGCCCATGGCCGTCCTGGTCTTATCCAGCACCCACAACAGCGTGCCCCGCTTCTGCTTCTCCCGCAATGTCTCAGTAAGCTCTAAATTGCGTCTGGTGGACGTATCCAGCACCATATAGCGGCCCGGCTGATAGGGGCGGATCTTCGACAGATGCTCCAGGGAAATCTTCTGCGTTTCCAGCAGATATCCCAACAAAGCTCCGGCAGCTACCGTACCGGCTGGATAATCCGAAAGTCCCAGGCCCGCCAGCGATGAAACGCCAAAATGCTTCTTCAGGGCATCCTCACAGACATCATCGTTAAAATACCGGTTCTCCAGCGTAAACAGTGAGATCCGAAGCCGATTCTTCAGATCATCGGTATCAATACCGCTCATGGCAAAAGCCTGGTTGCTGATGATCTCCGCCGGCATATACTTGTACAGCTCATCCAGCATCTGGCGGGAAGAGCTGACCTGCGTGACAAAATAGTCGCCCGTTGTAACATCCGCAATAGAAATGCCAAAGACTCGGTCCAGGTACACAATACACATCAGGTAATTGTTGCGTGTCTCATCCAGCGCCTGCGCAGACATATTGGTCCCAGGCGTAACTACACGAATAACCTCCCGCTTCACCAGGCCTTTCGCCTGTTTAGGATCCTCCATCTGCTCCGCGATGGCCACCTTATAACCCTTTTCTACCAGACGGGTCAGATAATTCTCGACCGCATGATAAGGAACCCCACACATGGGAGCACGTTCCGGCATACCGCAGTCCTTTCCGGTCAGGGTAATCTCCAGTTCCCGGGACGCAGTAATCGCATCCTCATAGAACATTTCATAAAAATCGCCCAGCCGGTAAAAAAGTATGCAGTCCGGATATTCTTTTTTTGTATCCAGATAATGCTGCATCATGGGGGTCATCATGGTGGTGTGTCTCCTGCTTCTTCGCGAAAAATCCTAAACGTTTGAAACACGGAACCACCCGTTTCCGGGAAGCCCGTGAGATATCATTATACGTGAGAACCAGGCAGGATTCAAGAGAAAATTTATTACGGTCTGCTTAACGGTCTGCTTAATCAGGTGACTGTAGAAAGCTTCTACAGCTATACACTGGTGACACCTGCAGGAGGGCATGAAAACTTCCGATTCTCGGTCTTGCCCCGGTCGCGGCCGGGGAAACGGCCGCGCCGGCTGCAAGGCCTCGCCTCTTCGGATTCTGCTGCTTGTGGGGTTACAATGTCTTGCTTCTCCCCACGGACAGCAATAACTCGAAGAGATGCAGACTTGCAGCCGGCGCGGCATTTCCCTGCCGCGACCGGGGC
>CAMNFR010000014.1 GCA_946537305.1 uncultured Lachnospiraceae bacterium
TGAGGTATTCTTCTTTTCAACGTCCACCACGATTTAAACTATACAGGAAGCTCCTATCACATTTTTTGCAGCATATTTCTCTCTTCTTTTATACACCCCATTATTTCATCACATAGTTTTTTAATTCATCAATAGAAAGTGGTACTTTGACCTTACTACTATCGATATATATACTTTTAAACCTTTTTATAAGTTCCATAAACATTTTATCATTAAACTCACCTGGCTGTAAGCGTTCAAGAAAAATCAAATCTGGTTCGTCACCAAACATCATCTTAGGTGTCATACATGCAGTCGAAAACAAAGATACAAGTCTTTTATTCGCAAAACTTTCATTCATACATTCTACTTCCCAAATAACTCCCGACTTTTCAATAATATTCATGTCTTTATACAAATCTTGAAATCGAGATCGAGGATGCATTTTTACAACAGAAGATGATTTATCAAAGAATTTAAATAAATCTGCTTGCAAGTTATTATTATTTACTGGCTGCTCAAAGCAGATTGTTGAATATTTTCGAAATTGATTTGATGGATTATAATTCCACAATTCATTAATTAGCTCTTTGCATTTTATCTTGGGTATTCTGTTTATCTTAATAGATTCGGGTATAGCAGTCACAAGTAATTCTGGGACATATACTAATAGCTCATCTGGTAACACAGGAATACTAATTCCAATTAGTTTTAATGTTATAGTATGCCAGGGTTTTAATGCATATGCTATTTTATTGACGTAAGTTCCTATACCTTCCTCGTAAACAATAAACGATACTTTTCCTTTTTTATTTATCTCGGAAAGCGCTATATATGCCTCCATATTTGAGCCATATGAAAGAAACTCATCATACTCGAAATTCTTTACAAACCTTGTTATTTTTTGCTTATTCTTTACTGCAACTACTAATTCTTTGGTTCTATAGTAAAATCTATTTATACCCTTAGCCTTTGGATAATAGTTTTCCACAATTAATACCCGGCTAAATATCTTCTTTTCTTTTATCCGATTTATTATATCTAAAGCTCCAGACGCATTCGGAGTATAGGCTATAAGATCCATCTCATCTTCTTGGTAAATACTGGTTTTTAAGTTGATGAGATTCAACAAATGGAGTTGTGTAAATGCAAAAGCCAATTTCCTCATTTTTTAGTCCTTCTGACCTTGTCGATAAATCTCAATGCAAAACTTTTTTCATAATTGTTCATTCCAAACATCCACATTGAGAGGCAAAAAACGCACGTATAAATAACAATAGCAACAAACAATTTCCAAACGGATGTGTAATCAAGTAGTACTGTTGATAATATTCCTATTAATACAGGCGCAATAAGAGCAGGCGTAAGATCAAATATCTGTTTCCAAAAATATTTAATGTTAATCCCAATCCTTTTATCATAATACCAATTCATAAAAACAATATTTCCTGCAATAATAGCAAGTGCTGTTCCAAGAGCTGCACCTGTAACATTAAGTATACGTATCAAGAATATACTCAAGCCGATATTTGCAACTGCTATTCCTAAATACACAAGTGATCTCGTCTTATGCATATTCTTCGCTCTTTGAATTTCAATACCGAGGTTCTGAATCAAAGGAACTGTTACCGGAATTATTAACAAAAGTCCAACAGTATACGCCTGATCATAGCCATTTCCTGCCCAAATTCTAATAAACGGCCGACCAAAGAAAATAAAACCACTCACCACTAAACTAAGTATAATAAACTGAATCCGTCCGACTTTTGTAAATATTTCAGATATGGCATCTTCTTTCTCATTGTTAGCCACAAGACGATTTATCTTTGGGACAAATACACCTGATATTGCTAAAGAAAACTCCATATACATACTATTAATTTGGCCACCCACTCCATATATGGCTACAGCCGTAGTCCCAATCATCCTGCCCAAAAGATATTTATCTACGCTCCAATTAATTTGATCAATAATGTTGTTTAGGAAGATAAAAAAAGTAAAAATAAACATATCCCTAAACAGGGCAAATTTTAACCCATGCAAAGAAAAACCAATCTTCAGTTTATTTATTGCGTAATAGACATTTACTACAAGAGCCAAAAAAGTCAGAAAAGTAGTCACTGCAACCATTCCAACTGAACCATAGCCCATCAATAATAGTGGTAATACTAAAAATGGATTCAGTATATTATGGACAATAAGAACAATTCTTTGGAAAGTAAATTTTTCATGTGCGGTTATAGGGCCAGAGAAAACGCTTGTGATAAAGGTTAATGCAAGATTTATAACCATTAGTACTAATAGCGTCCTTGCTTTAGCTAGTTCATCTTCCGTTAGTTTGTCCCCAAATATTATCCTGGCATTTTTAAACATAAAAATACCACAGATAACACAAACGAAAGAAATTGTCAGAAATATGACGAGATACATGCCATTGAGTTTTTTTATTCCTTCCTCGTCATCCTTTGCCTTGTATTGGGCATAGAACCTCATATATGAACTTCCAAATCCCATACTTAGCAGACTCAAATATGAGACAAATGAATAAACCAGCTGATAAAGACCATATTCGCTTTGCCCAAGCAGACGAAGCATTACCGGTGTATAGACTAAGCCAGTAAGAAGCTTTATGGCTTGGGATATATATGTTAATACAACTCCTGACACCCTTTCACTTTTCATTGTTATCAGTTCTTTCTCGAAATCTATTTTTTCCGATATTAGCAAGAGATTTTTCAAGGAAGCCTTTGGACTCTGATACTATAGCCATGACTTGATTCTTTACCACACCATAATCAATTTGCTCATCATCAATCACTCCTCTGTCAAATCTATTTTCAATATTGCAATTTAATAACAAGGTTGCAATTCTATCATTCATTTTGCTTCCAGCAATATACCTTGGAAATGCATCAAATTGCTTTTCAAATATAATCGAAAAAACAGTACAATGAAACGAATCCGTAAAGATATGTGATGCATGATGTATGCAATACAAAAATTCGCAAGGTCCGTTAGAAAAGCTATCAGGATTTTCCGGATTATCAAACCAAATGATTTCTTGTCTGTTTTTAATCGCGTATTCTTTTATTCTTTGTTGCACTAGAGGATCTATTCCAGCAAGAAAATAACAGAATACATATCGATTATTTGGCATAATCTCAGGTCGCTTTTCAATAGATTCCCATTCATTACTTTTGACAAGCATTGTCGGATCAGCCACCACAGATACATCTCTTCCTGTTAACTGTTGAACTATTTCTTTGCCCACGCCTTCTCTTACTGAAATATAATCCAAACCTGATAGGTTCTTTTGATATCGCAATTCATCCTTTTTCTCAATTTTTTCAACGCCAAAACTTGCTGCATATGCAATTCTTTTTCCCATTGGCGCAAAAGTCAAAAAATCTGCATCTCCATTTGTTGACCAGTTCGGATTCCAAATCTGGTCACTTCCGCAGATGAACGCATGATAATTTGAATAGTCATTTTTCTTCCAAGTCTTTCTTATATACAACACCTCATTACTGAAATGTATATAGTCTTGGTTAAAGGCCTGAAATCGTTTTCTTCTTTCCCTTACATGATAATTCGTTACAATTCTCTGTTTTAGCTCATTTTTTACTTGACTTAACACATTTCGATAAATATTTCTACGAAATGTGCACGCCTCATAACCCATATCCTCTATTACTTTTTGAAGTGCATAGTTCTGTAATCGGTTTCCATAGTTTTCTCCGTGAACGATCGTCACAATTCCGATCTTATTTTTCATCACTCTACCCTTTATTTGAATAATTGAAACGCGAACTCTGCCATTTTATATTGTAACACAAAATTTGTTATCAATGACAAACCTGAAAGTAGATACGTATATTGAATGAAACGCTTATTTGTTATTCTGGAAGTACTAATCGGTGTTTTTTCAGAAGGTGCCAATATGGTCTGTTTATTCAGAATTATGCACATTGGAAACACAAGCATCATAATCAAAATTGATCCAAATCTTAAAAAGAAATGATAGGAAGATGCAACACTTCCAAACATTACTGCTGCAATGCCTGAAAAAATATATTCGTAGTTGTCACTGCGCTTCTTTGTTTTTATATATCGATAGTAAAGAACAAAAGCAATGATCCCCCCATCCTCTATCATGCGCAAAGTATATGTCAAATTTGCGTTTATATTATGTGCATTTTGTTCCATATCATATACATATTCATACAGCATTACACCAATATAACCAAGCAAGCCACCTCGCCCATTTGTAAATGCAATAACATAAGGCATAAACACAAACCAGCACAGCAATATTACTAGGAGCAATCGCTGAATCCTTCTCCTCGGAATAATAAAGATATATCTTAATCCGATTGGCAGAAGAACACTTGGATGCAAGAACACCAATATAATATATATTACCATCGCCGGAACGCGAAACTTTTTGTACTTAATATCATAATACAGAACATAAACAAAGATTGCATAAGTAATCGGAGTACGCACATTACTTACCATTGCGATATAATTCTGTGAGCACAAAAACAATGTCGCGACAGCCATAGTCTCTTTCTTGCTTAATTCATGATCATTAGCACAATGATAGATAGTCATCAATGGGCAGAAATATATTACAAAAGCTGTAAACATTCCCAAAAAATTATCAACTGGCAAGCGACTGAAAATCCAAAACAGATACTGATAAGTTGGAAGACCTACTGTTTTTCCGACCGTTTGCAAATAGGATAGTCCATAAGTTCTTGCATTATTAAGATACCCATAATGCATATAGAGATCATATGCTACGTTTGGTTTGAATAAAAAGCCTAAAATCGCGAGAAACAAAGAGTAGAAGATGAACAACTTCTTCATCTTTCTCCTGGATGTGTGTCTATATGCAAAATAGAATACTATATAAGTGATCAAAGTAACGATTAATGATTGCATTCTTACTTCCTCATAGCCTTTATCCAATTCAACAATCCCATATAGCATAACGCGCCATTGTACATTCGCTTTTTTAGAAGCTTTTCGAATGGTGCATACCTGAGAACTACCTTCACATCGGCGATTCCATGTTTTTGATATAAAAAGCGATTCATTTTTTGCATTTCTTTGATCAGATTATCCTTTTTCTCTCCGCAAGACACACCTTTTAATAGATTCATTGAGGTCAATGTAATATACTCTGAGCCTAGTGCCTTCATATCAATATTGTGAATATCAAAAAAAGCATCCCAACATTCATTTATTGCATCAATGTTTGACAAATGATATTGTAATGATAAATTGTTTTGTCCTGCAGGCAATTCATACTCATACACAATCTCGTTCAATATGCTGATTGTGGATGCATTATTTAAGTACTTTAAAACGAAAAGTAAGTCCTCTCCCACACAATAATGCTGATTAAAGTATGCGGTAATCAATTCACGTTTAAATAGCTTATTCCACAATGCGCCTAAAAGCTTTTGCTGATACCATTCTATGCATAGGTTAATCTGACTATAAACTGCTTTTTCAGCCGGAATAATATTTTCAACGTGATTCTCTCCCTGATGTATAGCATATCCTCCTATAACAAGCTGAGCATCTGTCTCTTCTTGATTTTTTACCAAAAGACTAATGCTATTTGCTTCAAGATAATCATCTGCATCTACAAATCGTATGAATTCACCTTTAGCATTTTTTATCCCAATATTACGTGCATGCGAAGCACCCACATTTTTTGTATTGATTACTTTTATACGTCTATCATTCTTAGCCAAATCATCCAGTATTTCATATGTTCTATCTGTAGAACCATCATTGACCACAATAATCTCTATATCCTTATATTTCTGATTGCAGATACTGCATATACATTTATATATGTGTTTTTCAGCATTATACGCTGGAACAATGATGCTTATCATATCTTCTTTTCACTCATCAAATCATGTCGTTATAGATTTTTGTTGTTTTTTCAATAAACTGATCTATAGAGAATAAACCTACCGCTCTCTGATACTCTTCTTCACTTATTCTGTGCCGCTCCTGCGATGAGTTAACAAGCCTTAAAATACTGTCACCCAAAGCCACAGTATCACCTGGCTCAATCATCGCGACATTCTTGCCTAGCAATTCTGGCATTGTTGATATCGATGTCGTAATTACGGGTAATCCTTTAGACATTGCTTCTATTATTGTCATACTAAGTCCTTCATAATAAGATGGGAGTACGTTAATCATTGCTTCCTGATATATTTCCTCTTTTTTTTCACCTGTAACCCATCCCGGAAGCTCAAATCTTTCCTTTAATCCAGAATTTTCAATCCTCTGTGGAATATCTCCCTCCAAATCATTTCCACACAGCATAACCTTTGTCTCTTTGGGCAGTTGACCATTAATAAGACGAATTGCATCAATAAGGTCGTACGTTCCTTTAGCCTTTCTCATCACGCCAAAATATACGATATTTTTAGCATCGAGATTATATGGGTTTTGTTTAGGGCACTCTATCCCATTATATAGAACAGTCATTTTTGTCTCTGGTATAATCTCTGCCAACTCTCTTTTCCAATACTCACCGAGAACCAAGACACGATCTGCATACCCGAATATTTTTCGTATCTGCTTCTGTTTCGCATTCGGTTCTGTTCTATACCATGCCATAAATGGACCGGCGTGAAGATGAATTATAACCTTTTTTCTTTTGCTTTTTCCCCATTTTGCTACTAAGCCCTTACGAAAAGTACTTCCTTTCTCAGCCATATGAATGTGAACAATATCTATCGGCTTTGTATTCAGATTCCATAGTATCTTTATGTACCCGCAAATCATATATATAATTCTTAGTAATAACGAGCCGTTTGTAGATGTTGATATATAAGTAAGGTTAACTTTATCATTATACTCCTTGCTCTTTATGTATTGCTCTGCAACAGTCCACATTCCACCAACACGTTTCGGGCCGACACCAACCATTAAAACATTCATATTTCATCTACTTCCGTGTTTTAATTACTTTTGCAGGAACCCCCGCAACGATAGAATATTCTGGTACGTCTTTTGTTACAACCGCACCTGCCGCTATTATTTATCCCTTACCTACTTTTACTCCCGCACATATAATTGCCCTATATCCAATCCAACAATCATCCCCTATCTCTATTATTCCATCAGTGTGCCCCTGCCGATTCATGGGAATATCAGTTTTATCATAATTATGATTAGTTGCAATGATAGCGACTTCCGGCGCCATCATAATATCATTCCCCATAATGATACGTCCTTGAAGATGTGACCGATCTCCAATACCAGATCTATCCCCAATTGATAATCTCGAAGTAACTTTTGCATTTTTTCCTATATCTACACCTTTTCCACAATGTTCAAAGAAAAGTATGGCTCCAGCGTGTCTTATTGCCTTCGGTATTTTCCATGTATAACCCCAAGTATAATGGGGCAGCACCCCACCCACACCAATTAAAAGAGCTCCAAGCGCCTTTTTAATAAGCATTTTTCTTTTCCTTCCAGACAGCTTTAATAAAAGTCCAATTTCCCACAAAATATCTTTTAAAAAGCCTTCTCGGCTCTTGAATCACGCGGAACAACCATTCCAGACCACTCTTCTGCATCCACATCGGAGCCCGAGGAATAGCTCCTGAAATCACATCAAAACTACCTCCAACCCCCATGAACACACAATCATTTCCATCATCCTGAAGGAATTCAATAAGATATTCTTTCATGGGACTTGTGATTCCCACAAAAACAAAATCCGGATGAACCTGCTTTAACTCTTTTGATATCTCCGGCCATTGTTCTTGCTTGAAATATCCATTGCGATATCCTACTAAGTTCAAATCAGTATATCTATTTTTTAAAACTGTAGCTGTCTTCTCAACAATTTCTTGCTTCGCTCCTAACAGATATACAGAGTAACCCTTTGCTTCACTAAGCTTCACAAGGCTCTGCATCAAATCTATTCCTGCAACCCTTTCTGGCAAAGGCTTCCCAAGATATTTACTAGCTTTTATAACAGATGCTCCATCGGCGTTAATAATCCCACAACTGTTGACTATTTGTTTCAGCCTTTCATTCTCATTTATTTCATTAATTTTATCCGCATTAACCCCCATAAGATGAAGAGGTTCTTTTTGCTTAACATACTCCTCTACAAGGTCTATAGTTTCCTGTACATTCAAAACGTCAATAATAGTATTGAGGATTATGATTCTCTTATTGTTACCAAGTACTTTTTCTTGTTTTGCAGGTGTCCAGTCTTCCATAAAAACCTCACTTCGCTACCCAAGGGCTATATTCTTTGCCTTCAAGGATATCAGCTATCCGTTCGCATGCATGTCCGTCGCCATAAGGATTGCAGGCATGAGACATCTTGTTGTATTCATCATCATTCTCCAGAAGGAGTTTAAACGTTCTATAGATGGTTTCCTCATCCGTGCCGACCAATCTTAATGTCCCAGCATCCACGCCTTCAGGCCTTTCAGTCGTATCTCGCATAACCAAAACCGGCACTCCGTAACTCGGACATTCTTCCTGGATTCCACCAGAGTCCGTCAAACAGAGGAAAGATCTAGCTTCAAAGTTGTGACAGTCAAATACCTCTATCGGCTCAATGATGTGGATAGATTCACAGCCACCTAATTCCTCTTCTGCAGCTTGACGCACTACCGGATTCATATGAATTGGATACACTGCCTTACACTCCGGATGCTCATCAAGAACTCGACGGATAGCTCTAAACATATGGTGCATCGGTTCACCAAGATTTTCCCGGCGATGAGCAGTAATGAAAATCAGTTTTCCATCGCCAACCCAATCAAGCTCCGGATGGGTGTAGTCTTCCTTCACTGTATGCTGCATCGCATCTATGACTGTGTTACCGGTAACATAAATATTCTCCGGTTTCTTCCCTTCTCGGAGAAGATTGTCTCTGGATAAAGGAGTCGGCGCAAAATTATACTGGCTAATGATGCCCACTGCTTCTCGATTGAATTCCTCCGGATACGGGCTGTAAATGTTGTAGGTACGTAAACCAGCCTCAACATGTCCGACTGGAATCTGCAGGTAAAAACAAGCAAGCGCAGTCACAAAGGTTGTCGAAGTGTCGCCATGAACAAGAACCACATCCGGTTTCTCCTTCTCCAAGACATCTTTTATGGAATCCATTATATTTGTAGTGATATCAAACAGTGTCTGCCGCTCCTTCATGATATTGAGATCATAATCAGGCACAACACCAAATGTTTCCAACACCTGGTCTAACATCTGTCTATGCTGCGCTGTGACGCACACGACGGTTTGGATGGATGGCCGCTTTTTAAGTTCCAACACAAGGGGACAGATCTTGATTGCTTCCGGTCTTGTCCCAAAGACCAACATTACCTTCCTCATACTTTTATCGTTCCTTCGCTTTGATATTCATAAAGCTCATAACAGCTACCGCAAAACCAATTCCGATACAGTCCCTCACCAGATCCTCGATATCAAATTCTCTGGTAGGCAAGAACACTTTCATTCCTTCGTCCAAGAATCCCAACACAAATCCAAGCAATAAGATCTGCCACCACTCCCAACCATTCTCCCGCCCATACAGAGTTAGTACTGTGCCAATAACTAAATACACAATCAGATGAGCATTGGATCGGAAACTGTGAAAATTCGAATGAAACCCTAACTGTTCCAACCACAGCCGTAATCCTTCACTGAGTCCCACCGTTCCTTCCGGGGACTGAAGCGTCAGAAAAAGATTTGCAGAAAGGGTCGCAATAAGAAGAATTCCGTAAACTGTCTTCTTGTTAATTTGCATATTGTTTCTACTTAGACCCTTCTTTCTTCAACACCACCAACACGGTCTTCAACAGTATCTTAATATCCAGCCCCACACTCCAGTTCCGGATATATTCCGTATCTAGCCGCACGACTTCCTCAAAATCCGTGATGTCACTTCTTCCGCTGATCTGCCACATCCCGGTCAGGCCAGGGCGTATACGCATCCGAATGCGGTGGTGCGGGTCGTACTGTTTCCACTCATCCAATGTTGGCGGGCGTGTCCCTACCAGGCTCATATCCCCCTTTAATATATTCCAGAACTGCGGAAATTCATCTATGGAGAAGGTACGAATAAACCAGCCGATTCCCTTTTTTGTTCCGTCCGGACCGCTTCCGATAATGCGGGGGTCATGTTCCATCTTGAACATAAACCCGTCCATCTCATTCTTGTCCATCAGTTCCTTTTTGCGCTTTTCCGCATCTTGATACATACTGCGGAATTTATAACACTTAAACACCCGGCCATTTAACCCTATCCGGGGTTGTGCAAAGAAAATCGGTCCCGGATCCGCAATATAGATCAGCGGTCCCACAAAGACCGTCAGAATCCCGCAGATCACCGTTCCCACCAGTCCTCCCAGGATATCCAGAAAACGTTTTTTCATCATATCCGTAGGAGTGACCAGTTTAATGCAGCTGGAAATCATGGATACACCGGCAAGTTTTTCAATGGTCTGTTCGCCCACCAGCTTGCTGACATGGCGCACGACCACGTGCACGGTTAATCCCATCAGTTCGCATTGTTCCATTAGCTCCTGCAGGCTAGGATAGGAACGCACATTCATAAAGATGATCTCATCCACCACATGTTCTTCTATGTAGTCCATGGCGTCATCCTTTTGATAGGCCACCACCGGAACGCCCAAAATCTGTTCCGGGCCGGGTTCCGGAAGAATGATTGCGCGGATATCAAAGTCCAGCACGCCTCTTTCCTGAAACCGCTGCAGCAGCTCTTCTGCTTCCGCCCGGGAGGCGGCCAGCACTACTTTTCTTCCGCCTCTGTGTTCCATACTTCTGCGAACCCACTGTTTCCACAGCACTCTTTCTATATACATAAATATAATGCTGTAGATATAAAAATTGATGATTACCATCCGGGACATGACTGAGGCATCATGCTGAAAAAAGGACACAAAAACCAAGCCGAAAACAATCAAGGTCACATGCTTAATAACACGCCATAATTCTACCAGATACCCTCTGTAAAGAATCCCCTTGTAATTATGTGTGAGTCCTACCAGAATCAGCTGCAGCGCGCCGACCATGCACCATTTCTGCATGTAGTACCCATTCAGATCCATCTGCCCGGTCCCGAAGCGTATGGTATAGGCCAGCCAGAAAGCAAACAGCAGAAGGACCATATCCCAAAGGATAAAGTCCAGATGCTTACTGATTTTATTTGTATTATTCTGGTACATGACCTCTCCCCTGATATAGACCATCGGCAGCATTTAATATGTAGAAAAATGCTGCCGATATCTGTTTTCTATCCCTATTTTTTCTTTTCCAGCACAATGGCAATCACCAGCAGCACGGCTACGGCGCCAATCCCTGCAAAAGCAAACGGCACGGCATTCCGCTCCTTCTGCTCATTCATCTCTTCCGAGTGTTCCAGAAGTTCTTCCAGATTTGCCTGTGTCGCCGCCGTGGGTTCTTCGACCACGGTGGTCTCCATGGCAGCGGATGTGGGAGGCTCCGTTTCTGCCGGGCTGCTTTCCGCCGCGCTGCTTTCTTCCTTCATCATATCCACCAGCGTCTCTGCATCGGATTTCTGCCCCTCTGCATCATCACGCTGGCTCTTTTGAGTGGCGGCAGTAGGTTCTTCTTCATCGCCGTCATCCTCATCTTCGTCTTCTTCCTCATCCCAGCCAAAATATTCCGCCGGGGATCCGAATTCATCCCACCACTGGCCGTCCAACCAGTCGGAATAGGCCTGCCAGGCGCCGTCCTCCGTGGGCGGATAGCCGTGGGCAGAAAGCCAGGCCTTGGCTTGGTTTTTCTGTTCCTGCGTATAGGCATGAGCCGCCGGGGCAAAGGAAATAACAAGCGTCATCAGGAGCAGGCAGAGTGCCTGAATCAGCATACGTAGGTGTTTGCGCATGTTTCTGCCCCTCCTTTCTTTGGGGTCCGGAAGCCATCCGGGAACTTATGCTTTCTTCGTCGGTTCTTCTTCCTTGCTGTAATATTCCTTGTAATAGCTCTTCTTGTAATAGCCATAGCCATGACCACTGTAGTAACCCGGACGTCCGATATCTGCCTTGTTCAGCACCACGCCCAGCAGCCGACAGCCGGTGGCTTCCAGTTGGCGCAGCACGCTCTGGGCAAAACGGTAGCTTACGGTGTTGCTTTGCACCAGCAGAATTGCGCCATCGCAGTGGGGGGCCACCAGCGCTGCATCCACCACCGTTCCCAGGGGCGGCGTATCCACGATGACCATATCGTAGTTTTCCCGCAGCCAGGCCATCATTTCCCCAAACAGGCTTCCGCCCATTAGTTCCGTAGGATTGGGAGCCATAGGGCCGGTAAAGACAATGTCCAGGTTCTCCACATCCGTTTGGTACACAATGTCCTTCAATTCCGCCTGACCGGACAGGTAGTGGCTGGTACCCTTCAGTTCCTTCTTATCAGCCGTAGTAATCTGGCGCTTGCCGACCATCACGGATTTACGCAGGTCCAGGTCCACCAGGGCCACGTGCTTGCCGTCCTCTGCGATGGAGCGGGCCAGTTCAAAGCTTACAGAGCTCTTGCCCTCGTTGGGCTGGCAGCTGGTCAGCATAACGGTGGTGATATCCGCGCCGGAAAAGCGAAGATTTGTGCGCAGGGAGTTAAAAGCCTCCCGGGTGAAATAGTCCAGTTTTTCCAGATTTTCTATGGTTACTTTTTTCTTTTCCATTATGCTTTGCCGCCTTTCCCGCGGGTCGCCGCAAGCCGTTCTTTTCTGGCGCGCAGCACACTGCGGATGCCGCGCTCGTTCCGCTTTTCGCCCTCCCGCAGTGGGATGACGGCCAGCGTGTTCACGCCCAGATACTTCTCCACATCCTCTTCGGTCTTGATGGTATCATCCAGCAAGTACAGAATCAGATAGACGCCCATAAAGGCGATCAGCATCAGCAGTCCGCCAATGGCGGTGTTCTTCTTCAGACTGGGGCCGACCTTCTTTTCTGCCACCACAGCCTGTTCCACAATGCTGGGCTGGTCTTGCTTCATAATGGCCGCAATCTGATCTCTGGTGACCTCCGCAAATTCATTAGCCATGTCACAGGCCTCTTGCGGGTCTGTGCTGGTAATGGTAATATTCAGGAATCGGGTGGACGTAGGGTTCACCACGTTCATCATTTTCAAGGTATGTTCGTAGCTGTAGTCGTTGCCCAGATTGGCATTCACCGTTTCCACCACCGGCCGGCTTTTGATCAGTTCCACGTAGTCGTTGGTCAGGTTGGAGGAAAGCTGCAGCTCCGAAAAGTCAATAGCCCCCTTGTTGCTGGAAAACACATACAGCTTACTGGTGGAAGCAAAGGTGGGTGCAATCAGAAAGTGCGTAACAGCCGCTGAAACCAGGGCTCCCAGAACCAGGGCCAACAGCAAAATCCATTTCTTGCTCCAGTAATAGAAAAAGAGATCAAGAAGATCAATTTCCTGCTCTTCTTCATTGATGGGATTCATATTCATGCGTATTCTCCTTATCCGTTTCTTCCCGAACGTAATTCTTTCGTTTTACTGTATTCGTTTCCCCGCTACAAGATCATAAGCATTTTCCCACGCCAGGCGGGGCAACTGATCTGCCGTCATACTTTTGGATAGCTTTGCAATAGCTTCCTTCATCGTTACGGGGCGCCGCTCCGGATGGTGTGCGTCACTTCCCAAAAAAGAAATCAGCCCCTGCGCGGCCATGGTCCGCCAGAACTTGCTTCTTCTGTCAAAGAAACCTCCCGTCATGGTATGACTATTCACTTGTAATAGTGCTCCCATATCCCGCAGGTTCTGCAGCGCCGCCACATCCCCGAAAAAGACTTCTATGCGTTCCACATGGGCGATGACCGGCCGCCAGCCGGCTTCCGTGAGGCGCCGCAGCCCCTTAAATACGTTTTCGCGTGATTCTGCCGGATGAAATTCCGTAAGCACATAGCGGCTGCCTGCCAGCGGCAGGGCCAGCCCTTCCTCCAGGTCATCCGCAATGCGGTCCCGGTAGAAGACCTCGTTGCCCAGGTACAGGCGGATCTGAGGTGCTTCCGTTTCCGCCAGTTCCTGCAGGCGTGCGAATTGCTCTTTGACCAGCGGTATTTTCTTTTCCGAATGCCCCGGATAGTTGTGGGGCGTTGCAATCATCAGGGTGATGCCCTCTGCCGCCGCCTGATGCAGAAGACGCACGCTCATCTCCTCATTCCGGGAGCCGTCGTCCACCCCCGGGACCAGATGATTATGGATATCCGCATAGTCCATGATACGTTCTCCTGTGTTTTTCAGGTCGTTTTCTGATGGTTTTTTGTAACGAGCCGTTGCAGCAACGGCGCTTTACAAAAAACTATCAAAATTACCATAAGTTTGGGGATTCCCCTTTTCCCTCAAACACCCCAGGCCGATGGGGTCTGGGGTGCTTGTAAATATAGGCAAAACTAAAATTTATTTATACTGAGCCTTGGTGATCTTGAAGTAAGGCAGTGCGCTCTGGGCGACCAACTTCTTGTTGACCTCGGATACGCCAAAACG
Organism: uncultured Lachnospiraceae bacterium; assembly: GCA_946537305.1. Classification (GTDB taxonomy): domain Bacteria; phylum Bacillota; class Clostridia; order Lachnospirales; family Lachnospiraceae; genus UBA3305. Next base: position 14,524 of record CAMNFR010000014.1, read on the forward strand.
GGCAACCTGGTTCTTCTTCCAGTTCTTGGTATCGCCGTTCAGCAGACGGAAGCTGGCGCTCTTCTTAGCATTGTCGAACAGCAGAGTCAGCTTGGTACCAGCGACCTTGCTGGTCAGCAGGAACTGCTTGGAAGATTTCTTCTTTACGGTGAACTGCTTGCTGATGATGGTCTTACCGCTGTTGGTAACAGTGAAGGAACCGCTCTTCTTGTTGATCTTCAGGGTAGCTTTCGATTTCTTGTCGGTGCTCTTATAGCTGATGGTGGTGGTCTTCTTCTTGGTCAGAGCCTTCTTCAGCTTGGCAACGTCGGATTTCACTTTGGACTTCTTGAAGGTCACGGTAGCCGTGGTACCCTCCGCATCAAAGGTCAGCTTAATCTTAGAAGCCTTCTTGCCTGCGTAGTAAGCCTTGTAGGGATCCTGTTTGTACTTTTTCAGGCTCATCTTCTTCCAGCTTGCAGCCTGTACCGGGGCAGCAGCGCCGACGGCCAGAACAGCCAGAACCAGAGTAGCCAGAACAGCGATGATCCCTTTCTTCATCGTTTTCATGGTGGTTGTCCTCCTTCTTTAGGTTGATTAATTTTCTGTGGTCTATCGCCACATCCAAGAAACAATTTTATCACTTTTATAGCACATGTCAAGCTAACATGTGTGTCTAATTTTACTATTTTCATGCAGATTTCAGCGAGCTTTCAGCGGGCTGTTGTTTTCTTTCGCCCGTTTGCATTCCCTTATCATGTGCTTTTTACGTTAATTTACAAAGGAGCGGACACCATATCTGGTGCCGCTCCTCCATGAAAAAGGATTTACATAATTTTATGCTTCCAGCACCTTTCTCGCTACATCTGCCACATTTTCTGCGGTAAAGCCGAAGTAAGGGAACAGTTTGCTGTACGGAGCGGAGGCACCAAAGCCGGTCATGCCTACCACGGCACCGTCCAGGCCGGTGTAACGCTCCCAGCCGAAGGTGCTCAAGGCTTCCACGGCCACACGGGCGCGCACGGCCTTCGGCAGGACTGCTTCCTTATACTCCTCGCTCTGCTGCTCGAACAGGTCCAGGCAGGGCATGCTGACCACGCGCACGGCGCGGCCCTCTTCCGCCAGAAGCTTCTTCGCTTCTACGGCTACGGAAACTTCGGAGCCACTGGCCATCAGAATGATCTCCGGCGTGCCTTCGCAGTCATCTACCACGTAGCCGCCCTTTACGGCGTCCTTGCTGCTGCCGGGCAGCTGAGGCAGGTTCTGTCTGGTGAGGGCAATGGCGGTGGGCGCATCCTGCGCGGTGGCAGCCACATACCAGGCTGCAGCCGTTTCGGTGGCATCCGCCGGGCGGAATACATTTACGTTCGGGGTGGCGCGCAGCATGGCCATCTGCTCGATGGGCTCATGCGTGGGGCCGTCTTCGCCTACGCCGATGGAATCATGCGTGAACACATAGGTCACCGGCAGCTTCATAAGAGCCGCCAGACGCAGCATGGGCTTGGTGTAGTCACTGAATACGAAGAAGGTGGCCACATAGGGGCGCAGGCCGGAAAGTGCCAGGCCGTTGCCGATGGCAGCCATGCCGAGCTCGCGTACGCCGAAGTGCAGGTTGCGGCCGGCGTAATCTGCGGCGGAGAAATCGCCTTCATTCTTCATGAGGGTCTTATTGGAGGGTGCCAGATCGGCGGAACCGCCGATGAGGCCGGGCACGGCATCCTTCAGGCGCTGAATCATGGTGCCGGACAGAGCACGGGTGGCCTGAGGCTTGTCCTCGTACGCCCAGAAATCCGGGTCGTCCCACAGCTTCTTGGCGATGTCCTTATCAAAGACCTGCTGCCACTGCGCAGCCAGCTCCGGATAGGCTTTCTCCCACTCTGCGAAAAGCTTTTCCCAGGCCTGTTCGGGGGCTGCCTTGGCGGCTGCCAGGGCCTTGTAGTTGTCATAGACATCCTGCGGCACAAAGAAGGGCTCGTGGCTCTCCCAGCCCAGAAAATCCTTCATAGCGATGATGTTGTCATCTCCCAGAGGCTCGCCGTGAGCGCTGGCCTTGCCCTGCTTTTCCGGGCAGCCGTAGCCAATCTGGGTGTGCACGGTGATCAGCGTAGGACGGGTGGTATCCGCCTTGGCTTCCTCAATAGCGGCTCCGATGGCTGCCAGATCGTTGCCATCTGCCACATCCAGCAGCTGGAAACCGAAGCCTTCGAAACGCTTCTGCACGTTTTCGGTGAAGGCGATGTCCGTGCTGCCCTCTATGGAGATGCAGTTGGAATCATAGAAAACGATCAGCTTGCCCAGCTTCAGGGTGCCGGCCAGGGACATAACTTCCGAGGAGATGCCCTCCATCATGCAGCCGTCACCGCCCAGCACGTAGGTGTAGTGATCCACCACGGGGTAGCCTTCCTTGTTAAAGCGGGCTGCCAGGTGTGCTTCCGCCATAGCCATACCCACAGCCATGCCCATGCCGGCGCCCAGCGGGCCGGTGGTGGCTTCTACGCCGGCGGTGTGGCCGTATTCCGGATGACCGGGCGTAAGGGAACCCAACTGACGGAACTGCTTCAGATCGTCCAGGGAAAGATTCCCGCAGCCGAACAGATGCAGCAGGGAGTACAGCAGTGCGGAGCCGTGGCCGCCGGAAAGGATGAACCGGTCGCGGTTGGGCCAGGTAGGATCTGCCGGGTTAAAGTTCAGATGATGCGCCCACAGCTCATAGGCCATTGCGGCAGCGCCCAGCGGCAGACCCGGATGACCGGACTTCGCCTTCTGGATCATGTCAGCGGAAAGAACGCGGATCGCATTAACAGACTTCTGATCGATGTTATTCATAAGACCTCCTAGGAATATGGTGTAGTTGATCGGTTTGTCTTGGTTGTGTTTTGGTTGTGTTTTGTGTTTTGTTATCTTCCGGTTGTACGCAGTAACGATAACATATTTTAAGATATGCTTCAAGGACTTTCCTTGAGAGATTTATGGAAGAAATTTGTGGTGGAGGGAAGAAAAACCTTTGGGAGAAGGGGTTTATAGGGACTTTTTATAAGGTTTGGCTCTTCTTAGACAATCAGGAACCGGATGGCTGCGAACAGCGCCAGGTGCAGGGGATAGAAGGCGTAGAAGAACCACTTGGGCATGTGCATATTCCCCTTTTCTCCGCTGTAGCGAAGGATCAGGGCTAGGTCACAGACGGCTACTGCCTCGAAGGAATTCTTCAGGATCAGAGGAATCAAAATGGCAGCCAGGACCCATACATGGCGGGTGGTGGCGGGAAGGTATGCACCGACTGTTGCCGCGGAACCCGGTAAGGTTTCGGTGGAGTCAGGCACGTTTGAGGCGGCGTCTGGTGCGGTTTCAGCAGAGTCAGGTGCAGTTTCCTTGAAGTCTGGTGTGGTTTCGCGTCGGGGAAGCTTCCCGCTCCGCAGCGCCCGGGATACCAGATAGCCCATGGAGATGGCGACAACGCCGGAGACTCGGTAGTCTGTGCAAAGTTCATCGGATAACAGGGCGAGTGCGCTTACAATGACCGCGCAGGCTGCAACACACACTATTCCGCGGAGAATTCTACCGGAAGACCTTCCTTCCCACACCTTCGTGATTACCCATTCCATACAGATCATGGCGATCATGCCCAGCACGAGTGTGAAGAATACGTTCTGGTAATTCATGATATAAAAGATACCCGCATCCAGTTCATCCCGGCGCACAAAGAAGGCCAGGTCGAAGGGGATTTCGGAGATGGCGGCGAACAGCAGCAGGCGGCCCAGGTAGCGCGCGCGGCTGTGGGTATAGAAGAAGCCTTCAATTAAGAGGAATATGAACAGCGGGAAGGCCAGCCGGCCGACGGCGCGGATCCAGTAATCAATCTGTTTCACGAGCGCCAGCCGTTCCGCGGGCATATACTGGTAATTGGTCTCGATCAGGGAGGCCCCTATGTGATCGATAAACATGGTGATGATGGCAATCCATTTCAGATGTGCTGAGGATAAATATTTTCTGTCCATTTCGATTCTACCCATTCCAATTTCTTCCCGTTTTTTCACGCTTTTTGTGTGGCTTTCACGTACAGCCCATTGTCAACCAAATGATTATATGATACAATTTTTTCGTTTTCGGGTTTTATTAGATTATCCAATATCATAGCACATTTTACAGAAAATGTAACCATTCTGAATGCGTTGCAAAAAGTATTTAGAGGGATTAGAGGGGGAAATATGGAAATTTATTTTCGCGTAATTTCTTTGCTCGGCGGTCTTGCGCTGTTCCTGTACGGTATGCGTATTATGGGGGACGGCCTGAAGGGCAGTTCCGGCGGCGCCATGAAGGCTGCGCTGGCCCGGGTCACCAACCGGCCCGTGATGGGCTTTCTGTTGGGCATGCTGGTCACCTGTATGATCCAGAGTTCCACAGCCACCATTGTTCTGACCGTCGGTCTGGTGGGTGCCGGATTCCTGACCTTCCGCCAATCCATCGGCATTGTACTGGGCGCCAACGTGGGTACCAGTATCACGGCCCAGATCATCCGTCTGATGGACGTGGACGCCGGTGCCGGCAGTTTTATGAGCTTTTTCAAATCCGACAACCTGGCGCCGCTGGCGCTGACCATCGGCATCATCCTGATCATGTTCGTGCACAAAGCCAGTTCTGAGACCATAGGCACCATCTGCATGGGCTTCGGTATTCTGTTCGTGGGCCTGATGAACATGAGCAGCGCCGTCAGCACCATGGGCGACGGGCTGAGCAAGCTGCTGATCTCCTTTTCCGATAACTACGTGCTAGGCTTCCTGTCCGGTGTGCTGGTGACTGGCATCATACAAAGTTCGTCCGCGGTGGTCGGTATTCTGCAGTCCATCGCGAGTTCTGTGGGAATCCCGTTCTGCGCGGTGTTTTCCGTGATCATCGGCGTTAATATCGGCGACTGCCTGACCACCTACCTGGTCAGCCGCATCGGCGCAAAGCCGGAGCAGGTCCGCACCGTGCTGGTACACATTATTTATAATGTATTTGCCGCCACGCTGATTTACGTGACCATCTTTATTCTGCGGACAACGGGCATTCTGGGGGATGAGCTTTGGAACATGACCTTGAAATCCGGCGGTGTGGCTAACGTACACGGTGTTTTCCGTCTGGTGCCTGCGGTCGTGCTGCTGCCCCTTTCCGGGCTGTTCGCGAAGATCGCGGAGCGCATTGCCCCGGACAAGCCGGAGGAAGGCGAGGATGCCGAGCTTGAAAAGATCCTTTCCGAACTGGATCCCCGTCTGGTGGAGAACCCCAGCCTGGCGCTTGGCGAAAGCGGCGAGCTGATCGGCCGCATGGCGGAGGTCTGCTTCCAGAATTATCAGGCTGCCGTGAACCAGCTGTTCGACTACGACGAGGCCCGCAACCCGCGCATTGCCAAGCGCGAGGATCTGCTGGACCGCATGGCGGATGCTTCCGGCAAGTACATTGTTTCCGTATCGCCGTACGTGGTGCTGGAAGGCGACCGTCTCAACCAGAACTATCAGCTGCAGGCGCTGGCGTGCTTTGAGCGCATCGGCGACATCGCGGATCATATCAATGACGCCTGCCAGCGGGTCAATAAATCCGGACATCTTTTCTCCGATCAGGGAATGCATGAAATGCGCACCGCCATGGACGCCGTGTATGAAATCTTGTCACTTTCTGTGCAGGCTTACCATACAAATGATGTCAATCTGGCGCGCAAGATAGAGCCGCTGGAGGAAGTGATCGATGAAATTATTGAGACGCTCCGCTCCCGCCACGTAGACCGCCTGACCAACGGTTCCTGCGACAGCCTGAACATCAACGGCATCGAATTCCAGAACCTGGCGCAGAACCTGGAGCGAATCTCCGACCAGTGCTCCGACTTTGCAGTCTATCTGCTCGGCCGCTACGACGAAGAGATCCGCGGTAAGGAACACATGTATATCCACGAACTGCACCACTCTCACAACCCCCAGTACATGGAAGCCTTCCAGGCCAACTACGACCGGTACTTCGGGCGGTTAAATATGACAGCTTGAGAAAGATAAAAACAGGGGCCGGGTTCCTTGCTCTCACCGCGAAGGTTTGAGACAAGGGACCGGCCCCGTTTTAGAAATGCAGCAGATATTTGATTCTGCAGGGGTAAACCTGCAGATTATCTGTCTTATAAACTTTTTTTAGTGCATCGCTGGGCTTCCCTGGGCCAGGATGCTGCGCAGGGCGTTGCCCACGCGCTTGTAGACCAGCATGGTCACAATAGAAGTGACACCGTGTTTTACCAGGTTGAACGGGAACACGCTGAAGAGCATCATGCTAATACTGTCGTGTACCAGCGGGTTGACCGCGGAGCCCATACCGATGATGGCTTCCATGGGCATGCCGTACAGGTTGGAGTACAGCGGGAACATCACGAAGGCGTTCAGGAAGATGCAGACTACACTTACAAAGATGGTGGAGATCACAAGGGCGATCACAGCACCTTTTTTGGTGTGATTCTTTTTATAAATCAGGGCCGCCGGCAGCACAAAGCAGTAGCTGGTGACCAGGTTGCTGAACTCTCCCACGAAGGCGGTGTTGGAGCCCTGGGTGATGAGCTTCAGAACGATCTTGACGGCGATCACGCCGCATCCGGCGACCGGCCCCAGGAAGAATCCTGCGAAGAGCGCCGGCAGCTCCGCGATATCAAAGTCCAGGAAGGACGGGGCGAACGGGAGCGGCATGCGGAACATCATTAGGATGGTGGACAGCGCCCCCAGCATAGCAACAAAGGCAATAGTGCGTACGTTTACGGTTTTCGAACTCATGGCAGTATCCTCCTTGTACATGAGTGTTCAGGAGAAGAAAATGCCCCGGAATACAATTAATTCCAGAGCATTTTTCTTTCTTCTTCCATCCGGACTATTACCGTCGGTTACGGAATTTCACCGTATCAACCCGTATGGGCTCGCGGACTATACCGCCGGTGGGGACTTACACCCCGCCCTGAAGAGATATATTTTATATGACTAACTATAGTACGGTTGCCGTATCTTGTCAACCATAATTTTCGAAATATGTCAATCTTAGTACAGCGGCTCCTTGAATAGGTAAAAAAGCTGTTTTCTGCCCGTATACATATAGGCATACCGAGGTTTTCTGCGTGGTATTCCAACAAGTTAACTGCGGGGCACCTCTGCGTGATATTCCAACAAGTTTTCTGCGAGGCACTTCTGTGCGATGTTCTACCGAGAGTTCTGCTGGGCCTCCTGCGAGGTTTTCTGAGGCGCATTCTCCTCCGGTTCGTCCGCCGGATATTTGCAGCTCTCGCGCTCACACTGGCCACGCAGGGATGCGTCCCGGCAGGTGCGGCCACGGATTACACAGTAGTTCCAGCCGTCTTGTTCTGTTACAAACGCTCTGTTCATCCTGCAACCTCCTCATCGTCCGGGTCACCGGAGTCCTCTCCTTCCGGCGGGATCACTTCATCGTCGGGATCTCCGGAATCTTGGCCTTCCGGAGGATACACCTCATCATCAGGATCGCCCGAATCCTCTCCCTCCGGCGGGTTCACGGCATCATCGGGGTCGCCCGAATCCTCTCCCTCCGGCGGAATCACTTCATCATCATCGTCGGCATCGTCTGCCTGGTTATCGGCTTTCTGATCCTTTCCATTGTCTGCCTTGTTATCTGTCTTGTTCGCCGCATCGTCATCAGCCTGATTCGCCTCCTTGGCATCCTCCTTCTGATTTTCTGCGGCCTGCGTTGTCTTCGCGCCTTCCGCGTTTCCTCCCTTGCAGCTGCAGAGGGACAGTGCGGTGAGCACCGCCAGCAGCAGAATGGCTATCTTCTTCATATTCATGTCTATCATCCTTTCCGCCCGCCGGAATCGGCGGACTTTTTTGATTATAACACGTTAATCACCTTTTTCAATGACATTTTTGTATTCTGGTGTTGATAAAAGTCAGGAAAATCGTTATAATATTGAGGAAATCGTTACAGAACGATTGATCGGATGCTTTTGCAGGATTTTCAGGAAGCTCTGCGGGGAGGCTTTACAGAATATCACAGGAGGTTTCATTATGGATAAGAAGGCGATGTACAATATTTCGTACGGCTTGTTTGTACTGACGGCTTTTGAAGCCGGCAAGGACAACGGATGTATCACCAACACGCTGGCACAGGTGACCACCGCGCCGAACCGTGTTTCAGTAGCAGTCAACAAGGCGAATCTGACGCACGACATGATTCTGCGGACCGGAAAATTCACCGCCTCCATCATCAGCGAAGACGCGGGTTTTGAGCTGTTTAAGCATTTCGGCTTCCAGTCCGGGCGGGACGTAGATAAGTTTGCAGGCTTTGAAGGTGCCAAGCTGGGCGATAACGGCACCATGATCATCACCAAAGGGACCAATGCCTTCATCTCCGCCAGCGTGGTGCAAAGCATTGATCTGGGCACACACACCATGTTCATTGCGGACGTGACGGACGCGGAGGTGCTCTCCGATGCGCCTTCGGCCACGTATGCCTATTATCAGGCGCACATCAAGCCCGCTCCCAAACCCCGCGCGGCAGCGGTTTCTGACGCGGCTTCCGGCGCAGGCACGGGTGATGGCGCGACTTCCGGCGCAGGCACGGGTGCTGACGCGGCTTCCGGCGCAGGTGCGGAGCCCCGGAAGACCATCTGGCGCTGCACCGTCTGCGGGTATGAATACGAAGGTGAAGAACTGCCCGAAGACTTCATCTGCCCCTGGTGCAAACACCCCGCCTCCGATTTCGAGAAAGTGGAAGGATAAGACTTTTCTAATCACTGGTTTGTTTTACACCACTGATCCAATCCTATAAAGAATTCACAGGAAAGCCGGCTACCTCGCCGGCTTTCTTGCTTTTTTTTATGTTTTGGAATTCATATTGAGAGAAAGGATCCGTATAGAATTGTGTGAAGCTCTCGATCATCCTCTTTTTCTATATTTGGTCAAATCAGAGCATTTCAAATTCATTTACAACCCGTAATTTCCCAGAAATCTTAAATATTATCAATCCGGAAGCTTCTTTGTGCAAAGCAAGGCTTCCTGCAATAATTTACAACCCAGATTTCGTCTGAAGCGCATGGCTTCCGGCCAAATCTGGGTTGTAAATTATTCCACAGTGACTCATTTTGCACACACCGAATGATATCCAAGATTCTCAGGCAAAAATGAGGTAACCGTTGGGTTGTAAATTATTTCCAATAAGCTGATTTTGAACAAAAGACCAGACTCTTTTCTAAATGCAGGCAACAGATGCCTCTGTGTTATAAAACAGACATTTTGAGGGTAAATTCTTATTTACAAGCCCTAATTTTAAGGGTATACTATATTCATACATATGCAGATACTGACCAAGGCACAACTACGGGTACGAGGGAATCTAGCAGAAAGGAGATTGTGATGATGTTTGCATTGCCGGATCATTTGACTGGAGCTGATATTAAGAAGCTTCGAAAAAAACTGGGTTGCACGCAGCAAGGATTAGCGGATTTTCTGAACATCTCCAAAAAGACGATTGAACGTTGGGAAAGCGGAAAGGCTGAAATTTCCGGTCCCATTATTCCGCTCTTTCGCATTCTTGACGAGGAGCCACGCTGGTTCTCTTTTTATGACGTTCCTCCCCAAACAACGCCGCTGCGGCTGCGGTACATGTTTCGGGAAGAACTCTGCACGCTCATAGATGTTGATGAGCGGCTGAGAACCGTACAGATACGGAACTATACGAACAAACTCCAATTTCGTGCTTTTGGTCGAATCGTAGTGCCGACTTTCGCCCAGTACGAAGAATTTCTGGAATCGAGATGTTTTCCGCGGGAACGCGATAATGTAAAACTTGTGCTGAAGCAACTTGATCTTCCATTCTACGAACCCCTCCTGATCATCGAAAAAACCGAGGGACGCATGGCAGAAGACGATTTCTGGATCCAAATCGAGCGGATGAATCAGCGCAGAATTGTGTGAAGCTCTCGATCATCCTCTTTTTCTATATTTGGTCAAATCAGAGCATTTCAAATTCATTTACAACCCGTAATTTCCCAGAAATCTTAAATATTATCAATCCGGAAGCTTCTTTGTGCAAAGCAAGGCTTCCTGCAATAATTTACAACCCAGATTTCGTCTGAAGCGCATGGCTTCCGGCCAAATCTGGGTTGTAAATTATTCCACAGTGACTCATTTTGCACACACCAGATAAAATCCCGGATTCGCAGGCAAAATCGAAGTAACAGTTGGGTTGTAAATTATTTCAATGTAACTCTATTTGCACAAACCGAAGGAAGTCCCAAGCTTGCAAACTGAAATGATGGAGCCCCCCGATACACAATGTGACAGCAGGTACGTCTCCCTGTCACATCCACAATGTGACAGTAGGTACGTCCCCTTGTCACATCACTTTTCGATGCGGACGCGGCGGACGCGGCGTTCTTCGGTTTCTTTTACGGTTACTTTGACTTCTTCGTAGGTGAAGGTGGTGCCGGGCTCGGGGAATTCGTCGAGCATTTCGATGCACCAGCCGCCGACGGTTTCGCTGTCGTAGTCGAAGTCGTCTTCGGACCATTCCATGAGCTCCAGGAGTTCGGAGATGGGGGTGTCGCCGTCCAGTTCGTAGACGCCTTCTTCGCGCTCTACAATATCGGGCTCTACCACATCGGTCTCGTCCCAGATTTCGCCGACCAGCTCTTCCAGCACGTCTTCCATGGTGACGACGCCCAAGGTGCCGCCGTATTCGTCGGTGACGATGGCCAGGTGTTGCTGTGCGTCGCGCAGGGTCTGCAGCACGGCGGGCAGCTTCATGGTCTTGTATACGTAGCAGGGGGGCATCACGAGTTCGCGGATGTCCACCCGGTCCTGATCGATCAGGGCCTTCAGGAAGTGGTTCATGGAAAGCACGCCGATCACGTGGTCGATGCTGTCCTCAAAGACGGGCAGACGGGAGTGCGGAGCCTCGGAAACGACCTCCATGATCTCGTCCCAGTCGTCGTCGATGTCGATGGCCATCACGTCCACGCGGGCGGTCATGACCTCGTAGGCGCAGATATCCGCAAAGTCGATAGCGGCGCTCACCAGCTCGGAAGCGTCCTCGTCGATGACATCTTCATCCTCGGCGGTCTCGATAATGGTGTGCAGTTCCTCCACGGCGGCGTCGTCATCGTCCGTCTCCTCGCCCTTCATGCCGGCGGTGATCAGGTTCACCAGGGATACGACCACCCAGGTGACGGGCCGCAGCACGATCATGAGCACGCGGATGGGGCGGGCGAAGGCCACGGAAAAAGCGGTGGCGCTGCGTCCGGCGGCGATCTTGGGGATGGTCTCCCCAAAGATGATGACGGCCGCGGTGATGATGGCGGTGGAGGCCCAGGTGTACTTTTCGCCGAAGGCCAGGATGACCGCCACAGACCCCAGCGAGGAGGCCGCGATGTTGACCAGGTTGTTCCCCACCAGGATGGCGGAAAGCGCGTCATCAAAGTGCTCTGTCACAAAGAGCGCCAGGCGGGAACGGGCGTCGCCCTCCTCCGCGTTGTGCTCCAGACGGATCTTGTTGTTGGAGGAAAAGGACATCTCTGACGCGGAGAAAAAGGCGGAGCAGAGCACGCAGAATACAATACCGGCTATATACAGGCTCATTGCGCGTCCCTCCCCTCTGTCTGTTCGGGCGGCAGCTTCTTCACCTTTAGCCGCACAATGCGGTTCTTGACCATCTTCCAGACCATAATATCCAGACCAAACGACTGAAAGCGCTGTCCCTCCCGGGGCATGCCAGGGAAGGTCTCGTAGGTCAGCTCGCTCATCAGTTTATTCTGGTTCTCCTCTTCTTCCTCTTCTGTATAGTGGATGTCCAGCTCGTCCAGCACATCCAGCAAATGCTCCTCCGGATTGATGCTGTAGGAGCCATCCGGCATGCGGATGATGTTCTCCACAATCTGATCGTCCTCGTCCCAGATCTCGCCCACCAGCTCCTCCAGGATATCTTCCACCGTCACCAGGCCCAGCGTGCCGCCGTAATTGTCGGTCACGATAGCCACATTCTGCTTTTTGATGGACATTTCCGGCAGAAGGTCATCAATTTTCGTGGACTGATGCACAAAGAAAGGCTGCTCCAGCAGAGGGCGCATGTCCAGATAGTCGCCCTGGCGCAGATAATGCTTGATGTAGGTGCGCACCTGCAGGATGCCGATGATGTTGTCGATGGTATCCTCGTAGACGGGCATGCGGCTGTGGGGCTGCTCCTTGATGTAAGCCAGCACCTCCTCCTGCGGCGTGTCGATGTCGATGGCCGCGATATCCACGCGGCTGGTCAGGATGCTGTCCACCGTAACGTCACCGAACTGCAGCGCGGAAGAAATCAGCTCGCCCTGATCCTCATCCAGCGTGCCGGCCTCGGTCATGTCCTCGATAATATCGTAAAGTTCATCTTCCGTAACGGAGGTCTCCGCCTCCCCGGGCAGCACCTTGGACGCACCGTTGCCGATGGCGGTCAGCAGCGCCGAAAACGGCCGCAGGATCACCATAAAGGCGCGCAAAGAAGACGCTGTGGCCAGGCTAAGGGCCTCAGCGTATTTTCTGGCTATGCTTTTGGGCAGCATCTCTCCGAAAAAGAAGACGGCCAGGGTGGTGATAAGGGTAGAGAGTGTGACAGCGGAAACGCCCCAGATACGGGTAACGTTGACGGTTACGATGGATGCCGCTGCCAGGTGAATCACGTTTGTCCCGATCAGGATGGTCGTGATTGCACGGTCAAAACGCTCTGTGACCCACAGCGCCGTTTTGGCTCTGGGGTCGCCGCGGTCAGCCCGCGCTTTCAGGCGCGTGCGGGACACCGAAGCAAAGGATGTCTCCGCTATGGCAAAATACATCGCACCAAATAAAAGAAAAATAACAATCAGCCATGATATTCGACTGCCATCGTCCATAAAGGATCTTCACACTCCCGGAAATAAGATAGTAGGGTAGGGGCTGGCGTAGTAGCCTGCTGGCCAAGCCCCCAGATTATGGCGGCTGCTATAGCAACCTGAATTGAATCACAATTAAATATCAATATAACATAACAGCATGTAGCTGTCAAACCAAAACGTTTCTCGTCGGATTTTGATGTAGCAGTTAGACTATACCTGCGCAAGAAATTCCCGCAGGTATCTTTCCCACCAGGATGCGCTGCGCGCCTGAAGCTCCTGCGCTGCGGCGTAGGGCTGCGGGCGTACTGCGATGCCAGACCGCTGACCGTTTGCTGTGCCGGACTGCTGACCGTTTGCTGTGCCGGACTGCTGACCGTTTGCTGTGTCCAACTGAGTATAATCCTCCGGATAGAATACCCGGATTTCCGGCAACCCTTCGAAGCAAGGCAGGAAGTCCGCTGTGTAGTGGGTATATGCCGTCTTTGCGGTCGCCTGCTCTCTGTGTGCTTTATCCACAAAGCTGCCTACACTTTTATGGATGGCTTCATCTTCCGCCGGCAAATAGTAGTAATCCTTCGGATTCGGGAAGAAATATTTCATGGTTCCGGAAAAGACCGGCAGTGTGAGGGAAATCCGGTCGCCTTTCATGTAGAAGGTTGTCTCTCCTACAGTCAGGAAAAGCGGTTGGGGAATTCGGGCGGCTGCTTGAATTTCGACGCGATACTGACCCGGGTGAGATTGTTTTTCTTCTACATCAAGTATCTTGACTCTTCCCTTCGCGATCTCTGTATATGCGAGCGCGGGCAGGAAATTTGGCATGGCGAGGATATCTTCTTCGTTGTGCAGCAGAAGCAGCCGCAGCTTTTCTTCATCGTGATCCCGGATGTATTGCTTGTAGACATCGATCAATTCGCCGCCGTTATACATGTCCTCCCGGCCGATGCCCAGGAATCTCTCCCAGGTTTTCAGTTTCCCATCCGGAAGCTTGAGCAGTGGCTTGGCCAGCCTCAGCGGTTTGATCAGGTCGAAGCTGGGAAGTGACAGGAAATCCGCTTCCAGGCGGCAGCGTTCTGCGCGTTTCTCCAGGAAGGGAATGTCGAAACGATCTCCGTTGAAATGGATCAGCACGGAGGCGCTGCGGCAAAAATCCCATACGCGGCGCAGCAGCTCTCTTTCTTCAGAGGAATCGTCGCAGAACCATTGTATAAAGTGCCAACCCTCCGCATCCGGATAACAAGCCCCTACCAGATAGACTTGAGTATAAGCAGGGGACAGGCCGGTGGTCTCTATATCCAGGAAGGCGAGGAGCGAATCCTCTCCCGCTCCGCCGGGGATTTTCTTTAAATCTTCCAGAATGTTCTGGCCGTAGAAGGAAATGTCGAAATCTTTTTTTATAACTTTCATGAGTGCCTCAATTTTCTGAAAAATGGGTCACGGGACCTGACCCTTTTGACCCTAATCTCTGTATTATTATGATGGATTTGCTCCTTTTCGTCAATATCGATCACCTTGTCGTGACAAATTGTCACGTTAGAAAGGAGAAATCCATGCGCTATCACGAACACCATTTGCACAGAAAACGGAACATTCGTGTCTTATTTCATCAATCAATACAATCCGACACTTGTTAAGCTAATATATGTCGGAAAGGCCGTGTATTTTATCAATTCCGCCACCTAACACATTGATTTATGTCGGAAAGTGAGGTATAATGCAAGAAAAAAAGACGAGGAAATCGTATGCGCAAAGAGGATGTAATAGCCAGAGTTAAAGAAATGGAGCGGCTGCAAAGATGTCTGGATGAAAACCAAGCCCAGCTGATTGTTTTGTATGGCCGTCGCCGTGTGGGAAAGACTTTTCTGATCAATGCATTTTTCGAAGGCCGATTTGATTTCAAAATCACAGGTGCGTATAAAGAAAAGAAGGAAGTTCAGCTGAGATACTTTGCAGAAGAACTATCTTATCATCTCCGACAGCCAGTGGCGCCTCCCAAGGATTGGATCAGCGCTTTTAGTATGCTGCGTCAATATCTTTCGGACCTTCCGGATGATGAAAAGCATGTCGTTTTCTTTGACGAGCTCCCCTGGATGGACTCCGCACATTCCGGTTTTCTTCCAGCCTTCGAACATTTCTGGAACGATTTTGGTTGTTCCTTGAACAACCTTGTCATGATCGTGTGCGGATCAGCGACTTCCTGGATGACGAAAAATATCGCCAAGAACAAGGGTGGCCTCTTCCATCGCCAGACCTGCAGTATCTATCTTCAGCCTTTCACGCTAAAAGAAACCGAGGAATATCTACTATCGCGACGTATAGAATGGTCACGATATGACATCACCAGATGCTATATGGCCATCGGGGGAATTCCTTATTATCTGAGTCTTCTTGTCCCGGATAAATCGCTAAACGATAACATAGACAATTTGTTTTTCAGAAAACGTGCTGAACTCTGGAATGAATATGACCAACTATACCGAACGCTCTTCGGGAACAGTCCTCATTATGTCAAAATTGTAGAAACACTCAGCAGTCGGCGCGCAGGTCTTACACGAAACGAAATCATTCAGGCGACAGGAATCTCGGACAATGGTACCCTTTCGGAAATTCTGACAAACCTGGTGGACTCCGGTTTTATACGGCAGTGCAACGTGTTCGGCAAGAAAAAAGAATCATACTATCAGTTGTGCGACTATTACAGCTGGTTCTATTTCCGTTTTATTAAGGGATACCACGGGAGGGATGAACACTTCTGGAGTCATTCCTATGGCAGTCCTTCACAGAACGCCTGGGCCGGGCTCACATTTGAGCAGGTGTGTAAGGATCATATTCAGCAAATCAAGCACAGTATTGGTATCTCAGGTGTTCTCTCCGAAGAATCCATATGGGCTGTCAAAGGAGACGAAAATCATAAAGGCGCACAGATCGATTTACTGATCGACCGGCGAGATCACGTCATCGATCTTTGCGAGATCAAGTATTCTGCGGGGGAATATGAAATCAACGCCAACTATCACGAGTCTCTTCGCAACAAAAGAGAACGATTCCGCGAACAGAGCGGTACAAAGAAGACACTGCAGATTGTTATGATAACGACTTACGGGGTAAAGAAAAACAAGTATAGCGGGATCATGAGTAATCAAGTGACATTGGATGATTTGTTCAGATAAGAGAAATTGCCTGCGGACCACTTAGATGGCCTGCAGGCTGTTAAGGACTTCCAGAGACTGGAAGTTACGGTCGATATAATATTTTTTGAGGTTTTCTACAGCGGTGATGAATTCCCGCGCGGCGGGTTCACTTAAGCGGAAAGCGAAAACCTTACTCATGGGGGCGCCGAGAACATAGGACCAGGCATAGGATGCACTTTCACCGCAGGCGGCGAAGGGCGTTTCAGAGTATTCTCCCTGGGATGCCATAGCGCGCAGCTCGAAGGCGGCACGCAGCAGCGCACGGTCACGGTCGGGGTGCCCCAGTGCCAGTAAGGCAGCGTACAGGAGATTGATCAGCTCCCGGCCGTCGATGCCTTCGCGGCCGTAGTAATCCGCGAATTCGCAGAAATACGTTCCGTAGCAGACAGCCTCTATATCTGCCGCCAGCTCGTCGAACAGGCGGCGGGGCTGTATGCTCTTTACATTGTAGGAGGTGCGGCCTTCGTACAATTCCATGGTGCCGAAGGCAAACAGACGGCTGCCGGCCATCAACGGACTTTTGGGGCGGCGGGCCCCTTTGGCAAACGCGGCGATTTTGCCTCGTTCGGCGGTCAGAATGACCAGCCGCTTGTCATATTCTCCCACCGGGGAGGAAGCAAGCACCATCCCGGTAACTGTAATCAAGTCACTCATATTGTGAACACTCTTATTCGTCTTCCCGGTATCCGTAATTCTTCAGATACAGCTCGTTATCTCGCCACTCTTTGCGCACCTTCACCCAGATCTTCAGGTTCACGCGGGCATCCATAAGGGCTTCGATCTCACGTCTGGCTTCGGTGCCAATCTTACGCAGCATGGTGCCGCCCTTGCCAATGATGATCCCCTTGTGAGAATCACGCTCGCAGATAATGGTAGCATCAATGTCGAAGAAGCCGGTGGTGCCCCGCTCTTTCATGCGCTCGATGACGACAGCAATGCCGTGCGGCACTTCCTCGGAAAGATTGCGCAGGGCCTTTTCACGAATCAGCTCCGCCGCGATCTGCCGCATAGGCTGGTCAGTGACGGTGTCTTCGTCGAAATACTGCGGGCCTTCCGGCAGGTAGGAAAAGATGACGGAAAGCAGTTCTTTGGTATTCTTTCCCCGCAGCGCAGAAACCGGAACGATCTCCGCCAGCGGAATAATGTCCTTATACAGGTTGATCAGCTTGACCAACGCTTCTTTATCGATGGTGTCGATCTTGTTGATGACCAGGACCACGGGCGTTTTCACACGGGAAAGCTGCTCCGCAATGTGCTGCTCGTTCGCGCCAATGTAGCTCGCCGGTTCCACCAGCCACAGGATCACATCCACCTCTTTCAAGGTGTGCTCCGCCACGTTTACCATGTAGGTATCCAGCTTATTTTTAGCCTTGTGGATGCCCGGCGTGTCCAGAAAAACAATCTGGCCGCGGTCATCGGTGAAGACAGTCTGAATTCGATTGCGGGTGGTCTGCGGCTTCTCGGATGTGATAGCAATCTTCTGGCCGATCAGGTGATTCATCAGGGTCGATTTTCCCACGTTCGGACGGCCAATCAAAGCAACAAAGCCAGACTTAAATTTATTCTGTTTCATGATTCCTCTATTTCATTTTGACTACAGCGATACGACTTCTCCAAACAGTTCTTTCGCCTCTTCTATCTTTCCTGCATTACCTACTACGCATCTCTGGTCAGATTCCAGAATAGCCTTCATGTGCGGCGCTAATGCACGAATATCCTCTACGGTGCAGGCGAGGATTTCGTCGCGGACTTGCTGCATCATTTCTTGTGTGATGCCGCTCATGTAGGCGGAGAAGGCTGCCGCTCCCTCGGAGGAGGGGTTCAGGGGCTGGTCGATGCCGCCGATGGTGCCGATGATGTAGGAGGTCATTTCCCGCTCGGTGGCGTCGAATTCTTCCAGCCAGGGTACGATGCGCTTGTATACTTCCAGAGTGTCGGCGAGGTTGGGATCCCGGTAGGATACAAAGTAACCAATGCCGGTGCGTCCGAAGCCGCACATGCAGCCGTAGGCTCCGCCCTTTACACGGACGTTGACCCACAGATATTCATCTCCCAGAATTCTGCGCAGCACGTTCATGGAGCCGTGGTAAGGGTGGCCTGCCGCCACAAAGTTGCCGGTCACGGCCACATACTGGACCTGGCCTGCGGTGGCAAATGCTTCATTCTTCTTATTCGGTGTAAAGGGCCAATCCGCACGGGACGGCCGGTAGAAATCTTCCGTACCGTAGCTGCGACCTGCAGCTTTTTTCTTGGCAGCCTTCGGGAAGGATTCCCGGAAGGGCTTGACTGCTTGCTCGAACAGTGCAAAATCTTCCGCCGGGGCGGTCAGGCTGGCAATCATGCCGTTCCTTACAAAGATCTTCTTTGCCAACTTCTGCAGCTTTTCGCCCAGCTTCTTCGCGCCGTCGGGCTGAGAGAGTTCCTCCGAAATGCGGCGCAGGAACATTAGGTAATCAATGCCGCCGATCTGTTCATTGTACCAGGAATTGCGGCTTGTATAGGAAGCGGCCCTTGTCATGGCCGTGGAATGTCCGGCGTTCTGCAGTCCTGTAGTCACGCGGGACATCAGCTCTGTAATCAGGTCCTTCAGGCGCTTTTCATCATCGAAGCGGCTTGTCTGCAGGATCTCCTGCACCAACAAAAGAGCCTTCGGAAGCTTCTCCTTGAGCACGCGGATGTTAACTTCCATGTACGGGTCCAGGATATCCGCCCGATCGGCATCTCCGTAGGCGCTCATACGTACAGACAGACCGCCAGTGTTCAGGCCGATTTCCTGTGCCAGTTCCCGGTAGCTCCAGCTCTCGGTGGACAGGAAGGACAACATGCTCTTTAACAGTGAAGCATACGGGATTTCCTCTGCTTCCAGCATATCTATGCGGAAAAGGAACCGTGTATACAGGATACCGCCGGTAAAGATTTCCTGGTGAAGCACCGGCAGATCGCCGATCTTCTTTTCCGTTGTTTTCAGCTCGCGGGCCTTCCGGGGAATGTCGGAAAGTGCCAGCGTGGGCAGCGTGGCCAGTTCCTCTTCGGTAGCAGGGGCATCCTGCCAGGCTTTCAACGCCGCCGTATCGTCAACGATGCGCTGCAGCTCCTCCGGCGTAAGGGACGCCTTATAATCTGCTAACCTCTGCGCCAGGGCAGCGTCCTTTTCCTCAGTCAGACCGGGCACAGCACGCAGCACGATGACCGCGCTGTGCATATTATCCAGGAACCAGGTCTTCACCAGTTCCTCAAAATAGCCGGTATCCAGCTGCTCCCGCAGCCAGGAAAATACCTTTTCATACTGCAGATGCACCAGGGGGTCCGCACCGTACAGCCAGCTGTCAAAGCATTCAATGCCAATCATCAGTCCCTTGGGATAGATGCCGTAGTCAGCCTCGCGCTGCTTGAATTCCATGGAATTGATGGCGGATTCCAGCGCCTTGCGGTCGATGCCGTCCCGCACCTGGGCCTCCAGTGTCTCCCGCAGGATGCGGCGGAACTCCGGAAGCGCGTCCTCGGAAGCGTGCTTGGCCACCACATTAAAGTAGGGCTGGCGGGAGCTGTTCTGGTAGCCGCCGTAGATCTCCTCTCCGATGCCGGCGTCCGTCAGTGCCTGGTACACAGGCGCGCCGGGCATGCCAAGAAGCACGGCCTCCAGGATTTGGAAGGCCACGTACTGTCTGGGGTCGGTGATATCCCCGATGACCCATTCTTCCGAAAGGAACGCCTTCTCCGCAGGATCTTCCTCCCGTCCGATGGGATAGGGGATCGTCTGCTGCGCGGGCTCGGCAAAGGGCGCCTGCAGCGGGATGGCGGAATCCACCGGAATGGCGTCAAAATGGCTCAGATATTCTGCATCCAGCCAGTTCAGCTGCTCTTCGATATCCAGATCTCCGTAGAGATAGATAAAGCTGTTGGACGGATGATAGTATTTCTTATGGAAGGCGATGAAATCCTCATAGGTCAGGGACGGGATGACCTCCGGGTCCCCGCCGGATTCATGCGTGTAGGGGGTATCCGGGTACAGCACGGTCTGGCAGTAGCGCTCCAACACATCGTCCGGGGAGGAAAAGGCCCCCTTCATTTCGTTGTAGACCACGCCGTTGATGATGATGGGACTATCCGCGTCCTCCATCTCGTAGTGCCATCCCTCCTGCCGGAAGATCTTCGGTTCTTTATAGATGGCCGGATAAAACACCGCATCCAGATAGACGTCCATCAGATTACGGAAGTCCTTTTCGTTGCAGCTGGCCACCGGATAGACGGTCTTGTCCGGATAGGTCATGGCGTTCAGGAAGGTCTTCAGAGATCCTTTTTCCAGCTCGATAAAGGGGTCCTTTACCGGGAACTTGCGGGAGCCGCACAGCACGGAATGCTCCAGAATGTGGGGCAGGCCGGTGGAATCGGCGGGCGGCGTGCGGAAGCCGACCGTGAACACCCGGTTGGGGTCGTCGTTCTTGATAATGAACAGGCGCGCGCCGGATTTCTTGTGATACAGCTGCCAGGTCTGCGCATTATACTCCGGCAGAGCCTCAATTTTTTGAGTGTAATATGTCTCAGGAATGTTCATGTTAAGACCTCAATATTTATGGTAATGTCTTAGGCTTCCGGTTTGCGCAGGATATCCCATTCCTGCAGGGTGACCCCCAGATCGGGGATGAATTTCTGGCCCGGGTGAGGAACGCTTTCCAGCGCCTCTCCCTCTTCCGAAAGGATGCCACGCACCGTGACGGGCAGGTTGGTGCCGTCCGGGCGCATGAGTTCCAGCGTATCTCCCACGGAGAACTTGTTTTTCTGCTCCACCATCAGGCGGCCGTCCTCTTCCCGCTGGACCGTTCCCATGTACACGGCGCCGTGCTCATAGGTGGCGGCGTCGTAGATTTGAGACGCTGTATCCGGCTGTCCGTAGTAGAAGCCGGTACAGAAAGGGCGGGTGGTGCATTTTTTGACCTCAGCGAGGTACCAGGGCAGGCGGCGGAAGTATTTTTCCGGATCCTCCTGGGCGTCGTCGATGGCTGCGCGGTAGGCCCGGGCCACGGTGGCCACGTACAGGGCGTTCTTCATGCGGCCCTCCACCTTAAGGCTGTCGATGCCGGCGGAAAGCAGATCCGGGATGTGCTCGATCATGCACAGATCCTTGGAATTATACAGATAGGTGCCGCGCTCATCCTCGTCCACGGGCATGTAGCTGCCCGGACGGGTCTCTTCCACCAGATGATATTTCCAGCGGCAGGGATGGGTGCAGGCTCCCTGATTGGCGTCACGCCCGGTCAGGAAGCTGCTGATGAGGCAGCGGCCGGAATAGGAAATGCACATGGCACCGTGCACAAAGGCTTCCAGTTCCATGTCCTCCGGCATGGACTGGCGGATCTCCGCCAGCTCCTGCAGGGAAAGCTCCCGGGCTGCCACCGCGCGGGTCGCCCCCTGCTTGTTCCAGAACATGAAGGTGCCGTAGTTGGTGTTGTTGGCCTGGGTGCTGATGTGCCGGGGGATTTCCGGGCAAAGCTCTGCCGCCATGGAAAACAGCCCCGGGTCGGACATGATCAGCCCATCCGGCATCACATTCTTTAACAGAAGGAAGAATTTCAGCGCGGGGCGAAGGTCCTGGTTGTGCGCGAAAATATTGGCGGCCACGTACACCTTGGCGCCGTGCGCGTGGGCGAACGCCACGCCTTCCTTCAGCTCTGCCATGGTAAAGTTCTTTGCGCCGGCCCGCAGGCTAAGGCTCTCCCCGCCCACGTAGACGGCGTCCGCCCCGTACATGACGGCCGTCTTTAACACCGGCAGACTGCCCGCCGGCATCAGAAGTTCCGGCTTCTTAGACTCATTCATAATGTATTTCCTCTATAATTCGCCAAGGGGATTCCCTTTGACATTTCCTAAATTGTCGTGGGAATCCCCTTGTGAAATCTCCTAATTCTAATTCACCAGGGGAGCACTTGTGATTTCCTCTGTAGTCTTTAAAGCCCCCTGTAATCTGCTCCTCAATCCCCCGGGGAGGCCTCCGTGGTCTCCTCTGCCGCCGTTGTTTCCGGCGGAATAGACATAATGGCGATCATCTCCGAAATATCTTGGGAGGTGTTCAGCATATATGTACCGGGATATACATTATAATTATAGATCCTTGCCTGCACGCGGTAGACGTTGACGTCACGGATCAAGCCTTTCTGCTTTAACAGATTTCCGATGGCTTCATCATCCATATCTTCGGTGACGGTGACGGCCACGTCCTTTCCGGGCGCGCCGGTCATGGGACGGGAATCAAAAACCGAATAGCCAAAGGAATACGCCCGCCGGCCTGCGTAGATGGCAATCACCACCAGCAGGGCATAGCAGGCCAGCCGTATGACAATACGGCTGATCAGAAGGGCAGAGGATACCGCTGTATTCTTTCCCGGGCGGGTCTTCTTTTTGGCCATTGTTTTCTTACACCTCCATGATGACAGGCAGGATAACAGGGCAGCGCTTCATGCGGTGCCACAGAAAATCGTTCAGATCGTCGCGGACGGCGTTCTTCAGGCGGGGCCAGTCGATGATGCGCCGGTCCAGGCATTCCTGGATGGCGTTTTCCACCACCTGTCTGGCTTCCTCCACCAGCTCTTCGTTTTCGCGGATATACACAAAGCCGCGGCTGACAAGGTCCGGTCCGGAGACCAGCTGTCCGGTGCTGCGCTCGATGACGGCTACCACCACGATGATGCCGTGCTGTGCCAGGGTCTGGCGGTCACGCAGCACAATATTGCCTACGTCGCCCACGCCCAGGCCGTCCACCATCAGGCTGCCGGCGGGCACACTGCCCACGGCCTCTGCCGAGCGGGACGTCAGCTCCAGTACATCGCCGGAGCGGAGCACAAAGATATTGTCCGGATTCCAGCCCTGTTCCAGCAGCATTTCGCGCTGCTCCTGGCGGTGCCGGAACTCCCCGTGGATGGGGATGGCGTATTTGGGCTTCACCAGCGCGTACAGCAGCTTGATTTCTTCTCTGCAGGCGTGGCCGGATACGTGTGTATCCTGGAAGATCACCTTGGCGCCTAGCAGCGACAGGTCATTCATAACCTTAGCCACGGCTTTTTCGTTGCCGGGGATGGGTGTGGAGCTAAGGATGATGGTGTCCCCGGGCTCAATTGTCACCTTGCGGTGGATATTGGCCGCCATGCGGGACAGCGCCGCCATGCTTTCGCCCTGACTGCCGGTGGTGATGAGCACCGTGCGCTCCTTGGGATAGTTCTTTAGTTCTTCTATGGGGATCAGGCAGTTGTTGGGCACCTGAATGTATCCAAGTTCCACAGCCGCCGTGATGATATTGACCATGCTTCGGCCGTCCACGACCACTTTTTTGTCGTATTTGGCCGCCGTATTGATGATCTGCTGCACGCGGCTTACGTTAGACGCGAAGGTGGATACAATGATGCGGCTGTTCGCGTGTTCCGCGAACATGTTCTCAAAGTTGCGGCCGACCCACTGTTCCGAGCGGGTGAAGCCCTCCCGGAAGATGTTCGTGCTCTCGCACAGCATGGCCAGCACACCCTTTTTGCCCAGCTCCGCAAAGCGGGCCAGGTCCGCCGGCTCTCCGAATGCCGGGGTGTAGTCAATCTTAAAGTCTCCGGTGTGTACCAGGGTGCCTACGGGCGTCTCGATGGCCAGGGCCGCCGCGTCCACAATGCTGTGGTTCACGCGGATAAATTCCACCTGAAAGACGCCGGCGTCAATCTTCTGCCCGTACTGCACCACGCGCCTCTCGGCGGCGTCCGGTACGGGGTGCTCCACCAGCTTTCCTTCTACAATAGCCAGAGTAAGCCGCATGCCATATACCGGCACCGGCACCCGTTCCAGCACGTAGGGCAGCGCTCCGATGTGGTCCTCATGTCCGTGAGTGATAAAAAAGGCCCTTACCTTCCCAATATTTTCTGTTAAATAGGTTACATCCGGGATTACCAGGTCCACGCCCAGCATGTCGTCGTCCGGGAAGGCCAGACCGCAGTCAATAACAATAATGTCGTCTCCGTATTCGATGGCGGTCATATTCATTCCGATCTGTTCCAGGCCGCCCAGGGGGATAATCTTCAGTTTCTCTTTTTCTTTCTGTCTTGCCAAAAAATACTCCTTTCCGTTCCAAAAGTTCTTTCTTAACGCGCAATGAACAGAACAGACCCCCGCCTGCTCTGTTCCGTCCTGTGTATGAAATATATTCCCGCGCAACTATTCAGAAGCAATAGTCACAAATGCGCTTTCCGCGCGATTATCCTTCTAAGTCAACGTCCTCCAGAAGTTCGGAGAACAGGTTCAACAGCAGGTCCAGTTCTTTTTCATCCTCTACCATTTCGTAGAGAGCGTCCTGCCCGTCTTCTTTTGAAACATCCTTTAAAATATAGCAGGTGCCGTCCCCGGCCTCGGTATCGGCCGCCAGAATGTAATCCACACCTGCCAGTCGGGTGGTCTCCAGCGGATACAGCTCAATGCTTTCTCCCTGGTCCCCCTCCAGTATGATCTTTTCCATTTATTGATCCTCCGCGGGCACTTCCGCCTGCGCCTTCATTTGCTCCCGCTCCAGATATCCGTTCAAGATCAGCGCTGCCGCGATCTGATCCACCACGTCCTTGCGGTTCTCGCGGCGTACGCCGCCTTCCATGAGCACGCGGGAAGCTTCCACGGTACTCAGGCGCTCATCCATCAGCGTGACGGGCAGTCCCGTTCTCCGCTCCAGCTGCGCCTTAAAGGCCATGGTCTTTTCCACCCGCTCGCCCTGCGTATTGTTCATATTCTTCGGAAGCCCCAGCACAATGTGCGTCACGCCGTATTCCTGCACCAGCGCTTCTATGCGCGCCAGGGTGCGGCGCAGTTTGTTTTCCTGCTCCCGGACGATGGTCTCCAACGGCTGCGCGGTAATCCCCAGCGGATCGCTGATAGCAACGCCCACCGTTTTGGAGCCGTAATCCAGACCCAGCACCCGCATCAGCGCTGCTCCAGATGGCGGATGTATACCCGCATCAGCTCTTCCAGGATTTCATCCCGCTCTACTTTGGAGATCAGACTGCGGGCACCGCGGTAGTTCGTAATATAGGTAGGATCGCCGGACATGATATATCCCACGATCTGGTTTACCGGGTTATAGCCCTTTTCATTCAGTGCATCATAAACGTGCTCCAGGACCTCGCTTACTTTGATAGTAGTGTCCGGAACGGTCTGAAAACTCTGAGTTCTCTGAAAGTCTGCCATAATGTCTCCCTCACAATGAATAACGCCAAATCGATTTCATTGTACTCTATTCTTTGCAACTCTGCAAGCAAAGGTTTTAAACGATTTATTAATAATCTTTATAGATCTGCTTAGATCTACAGTTCTACAGCCACGATATCCCCGGCGGCGTACCCGGCGTCCGGAATCTGCACCTCTATGTATTCCCGCGTGTGTCCGGTCCAGACGCCGTCCGTGCACTCTTCCAGCAGCACGTCCGCCGTATGGCCCTTCCAGGCCTGGCGGAAGGATTCGGACTGGGCGGCGGTGAGCTCCTGCAGCACCTGGCTGCGCTCTGTCTTGACGGTCTCCGGCACCTGGCCGCTCATGCGGTCCGCGCGGGTGCCCTTTCTGCGGGAATATTTAAAGATATGGATCTCATACAGCTGACATTCCTCCAGGAAGGCCTTTGTCTGCTGAAATTCTTCTTCCGTTTCCCCCGGGAAGCCCACGATGACATCCGTGGTGATGGCCGCCAGCGGGAAGGCCTGACGGATCAGCCGGCATTTTTCCAGGTATTCCTCCGCGGTGTAGCGCCGGTTCATGCGCGCCAGGGTGTCGTTGCAGCCGCTCTGCAGCGACAGATGAAAATGCGGGCAGAACTTATCGCAGGATGCCAGGAACCGTACGAATTCCGGGGTGATGATGCGCGGCTCCAGCGATCCCAGCCGTATGCGGGCGATCTGCGGGATGGCCGCAATCTGTTCGATGATATTCTGCAGGGCCGTGCCGTAGGGCTGCTCCGCGGTGACCTCTTGTCCCGCAAAGTCCAGTCCGTAAGAGCTCAGATGAATGCCGGTCAGCACGACCTCGCGGAAACCGGCGGCGGCCAGCACGCGAGCCTCCAGCAGCACCTCCTCCGGGCGGCGGCTTCTCACCCGCCCCCGCACATAGGGGATCAGGCAGTAGCTGCAGAACTGGTTGCAGCCATCCTGGATCTTCAGGATGGCGCGGGTATGCTCGCGGCTGCCGGAAAGGGACAGTGATTCATACGGTCTGGGAGCCTTCATGTCCTCCACCGCGCCGTGCCCGGCCTCGATCAGCTCTGCCAATCGGCCCTTCTGATCGTTGCCGACGACCAGGTCCACGGCGGCGTCCGCCGCGGCGGCCTCCGGGTCCGCCTGCACGTAGCAGCCCACAGCTACCACCAGTGCCTCCGGATTCCGTTTTCTGGCCCGGTGCAGCATCTGGCGGGACTTGCGGTCCGCCATATTGGTCACTGTGCAGGTGTTGATCACGTACACATCCGCCTTCTCTTCGAAGGGGACAATGCGGTACCCGCGGCTCTCCAGCTGCTGAATCATCGCCTCTGTTTCGTAGGCGTTCACCTTGCAGCCCAAATTGTGAAATGCAACTGTTTTCATGTTAACATGTCTCCGATTTCCTCTTGACTTTTTTCGTCCGGAACCTTACTATATAATATAGCAACATAATTGCTAAGCATATTACAGGAAAGAGGAAATAATTATGACCACCGTACAGATTATGCTGAATTCTATCGATAAGGTTAAAAATTTTGTGAACGACATCACTCGTTTTGACAGTGACTTCGATCTGGTATCCGGCCGCTATGTCATCGATGCCAAGTCCATCATGGGTATCTTCTCCCTGGATCTGTCCAAGCCCATCAACCTGAGCATCCATAACGATGCCGAGCTGGACACCATCATGGAGATCCTGAAGCCCTATATCATCGAGTAATTGTATCCTAACGAATTCAAGAGAAGCCGCTCCGCTACGGAGCGGCTTCTTTTATGCCTTACGGGGTTACTTCAATCACTTCTTCGGTCTCCAATGCTTCCCGGATGAGGCCGTCGATCACATCCGCCAGCTTTTCTTCTGAGCGTTTGATGACATTCAGGTTGGGCTTGGTGACGGGGTGCTTGGCCACAAAGATGGTGCAGCAGTCCTCATAGGGCAGAATCGAAGTCTCGTAGGTGCCGATCTTTTCGGACAGCTCTACGATATCCTGCTTGTCGAAGGCCACCAGCGGACGCAGCACCGGCATGGTGCACACCTCGTTGGTGACGGTCAGGCTCTGCATGGTCTGAGAGGCCACCTGGCCGATGCTCTCTCCCGTGATCAGCGCCAGCGCGCCGTTCTTTTTGGCCAGGGCCTCGGCGATGATCATCATATACCGGCGCATGATGATGGTCAGCTCGTCATGCGGGCAGCGGTCGTAGATGGCCAGCTGAATGTCCGTAAAGTTGATCACATGCAGCTGAATGGGGCCGGAGTAGCGCGCTACCTGGCGGGCCAGGTCGACCACCTTCTGCTTGGCACGCTCGCTGGTGTAGGGCGGCGCGTGGAAATAGACCGCATCCAGATAGACGCCGCGCTTGGAGACCATGTAGCCAGCCACCGGGGAATCGATGCCGCCGGAAAGCAGCAGCATGGCCTTGCCGTTGGTGCCCAGGGGCATGCCGCCGGCGCCCTTGATGACCTCGGTATAGATATTGATGCGCTCGCGGATCTCCACGTTCACAAAAATATCCGGCGTATGTACGTTTACGCGCATGTTCGGGAAGGCGTCCAGCACGGCCTCGCCGACTTTGGCGTTGATCTCGTTGGAATCCATGGGATAGCTCTTGCGGGCACGGCGGGCCATCACCTTAAAGGTGAGGGCGTTGTCCTCCCCGTAGCGTTCCCGCAGGAACGCTGTCACCTGCGCACACAGATCCGCAAAGCCGTTATCCTCCACCTGTAGCATGGGGCAGATCCCCACGATGCCGTATACGTGCTGCAGCGCGTCCACGGTCTCCTCGTAATCGTAGGCGGTCTTTGCCTCTACATAGATGCGGCCGGCCGTCTTGGTGACCTCAAAGGTTCCCTCCACGGCGTGCAGACGGTTCGCGATCTGGGACACCAGCTTGTCCTCGAACAGGTGGCGGTTCTTGCCCTTGACCGCGATCTCGGAATATTTGATCAGAAAAAATTTGATATCCATGCTCTATCTCCTGGTGTAGCGCCGAAGCATGGGCAGCAGCTCCGCGAGCGCCGCCAGCGTTTCCCGAATATCTTCTTCCGTATTATAGATGCCCAGCGAGAACCGCAGGGTCCCTTCCCGCAGCTGCGGGCGCAGCCCGATGGCCGTCAGCGTGGCGCTGGCGTGCTTTGCTCCGTTGGAGGAACAGGCGGAACCCGCGCTCACATAGATGCCGCGGTCCTCCAGGGCGTGCAGCAGCACTTCGCTTCTAACATCCGCGAAGGATGCGCTTATGATCTGCGGTGCCGCGGATTCTTTGAGTCCCGCGCCGAGCGCCCCCTGAATGGTGACGTCCGGCAGTGCCGCAAGTCCCTCCGCCAGCATATCCCGCAGGCGGATCATCTCTGCTACATGCTCTTCTCTCTTTTCGCAGATTGCCTTAGCGGCCGCGCCGAGCCCCGCGATGCCCGGTACGTTTTCCGTGCCGGAACGGAGATCCCTCTGCTGTCCGCCTCCAAAAAGAATGGGGGAAAGCTTTACCTTATCCCGAATATACAGGAATCCGATGCCCTTGGGGCCGTGGATCTTATGCCCACTCACAGAAAGCAGGTCGATGCCCATGCTCCTCGGGCGGATGAGCAGCTTTCCGTATGCCTGGATGGCGTCCACGTGGAATATGGTCTTCTCATTGGCCGCGTGTACCACCTTGGCCAGGGCCTCCACCGGCTCTATGGTGCCGATTTCGTTGTTGACCATCATCACGGAGACCAGGATGGTATCCGGGCGCATGGCTTCCTTCAGTGTCTCCGGGGATACCAGCCCCCAGCGGTCCACCGGCAGGCGGGTGATCTCATAGCCTTCTTTTTCCAGGAAGGCGACCGTATTCGCCACGGAAGGGTGTTCGATGGCGGTGGTAATGATGTGCTTTCCCTGCCGTCCCCTTGCCAGGGCCGTCCCCAGGATGGCCTGGTTGTTGGATTCCGTGCCGCCGGAGGTGAACACGATTTCTTTCTCGTTCACCCGGAGCGTGGCGGCAATGGCTTCTCTGGCCATGCGCACCTCATGCTCCGCCTCCACCCCCTTGTGGTGCATAGCGGAAGGGTTCCCGTAATCCATATCCAGCGTGCGAAGCATCGCCTCCCGCACCTCCGGCAGGGGGCGCGTGGTGGCAGAATTATCTAAATAGATCTCTTTCATTCCTGTTGTAACTCCAATGTCAGCATTAAGAGGGAAAGAATGGCCAGACCTGCCGTCTCTGTCCGCAGGATGCGTCGACCCAGGCTGATGGTGCGCGCGCCGGCCGCCTCCGCGGCCTCTGCCTCTGCGCTCTCAAGCCCTCCCTCCGGGCCAATGAATACGGCGATGCGCTGTCCCGGCGCCACGGTATCCAGTGCCTCCCTGGCGGAGGCCATGCCCCGGGCATTCTCATACGGGAGCAGGACCAGGTCCATTTCCTGCGCTTCCCGCAGGGCCTCCGAATAGCTCATCAGGTTCCCGACCTCCGGGATGATGCGCCGCCCGGACTGTTTGGCCGCGCTCTCCGCGATGGCCTGCCAGCGGGCGCCCTTGCTTTTTTGTTTTTTGGCGTCCAGCTTGGCCACACAGCGCTTCATGGCCACCGGCACCACACGGAACGCGCCAAGCTCCACCGCCTTCTGAATGATCAGCTCCATCTTATCTCCCTTGGGGAGCCCCTGATAGAGGGTGATCTGCGACGGAAGCTCGGATTCTTCCACGGTCTCCGGCTGCACCAGCGCGGTCACGGTGTCCTCTCCCAGCTCCTGGATGCGGCAGTAGAAGTCCCGGTCCCGGCCGTTGCTGATGACGATCTTTTCGCCCGGCTTCATGCGGAGCACATGCTTAATGTGATGGGCATCCGCGCCCTGTATGGTAAGAAGCGGGCCATCGCCCGCTTCCGGTACAAAAAAGTGATACATAGGCTCTTTTACCGTTTTCTGGCTGTCACGCTGACCCATTCTCCCTGGTGCGTGATCTCCAGGATCTCAAATTCCGGGCGGGCCAGGAAGGCCTGGCGCACGTCCTCTTCTTTTTCGGCGACGATGCCGGAGGTAATGATAACAGCCCCGCGCTTCATGTGGCAGGCGATCTCGCCGGTCAGCATAACGATTACAGGGGCCAGGATATTGGCGCATACCACGTCGTAGGTGTTGTAGCCAACGGCGTCCTGTACGGCGCGGTCATCCAGAATATTCCCAAGTATGACACGAAAATCCTGCTCCGTCAAGTCATTTAAGGCTGCATTTTCATGGGTCCCGGTGATGGCGCTTTCGTCCAGATCGGTGCCGACGGCGCTCGCCGCCCCCAGCTTCAGGGCGGTGATGCCCAGAATGCCGCTGCCGCAGCCCACATCCAGCACCTTATCCCCGGGACGGACGTACTTTTTCAGCTGACGGATGCAAAGCTGCGTGGTCTCATGCGTGCCGGTGCCGAAGGCCGTGCCGGGCTCGATGGTGATCACCCGCTCTGGAGTCTCTCCCTCCGGGATATCCTCCCAGGTGGGGCGGATCCAGATGCCGTCCACGGAGAACGGGCGGAAGTAATCCCGCCAGGCATTCATCCAGTCCTTATCCTCCGTCTCGGAGGCAGTGATGGTGCCGCTGCCGATGTCCGCATACTTTGCCATCTCCTCCAGCCCCGCGCGGACCGCGGACAGGAGTTCCTCTTCGGACATTTCCGGCTCCTCCGCCTTGCGGGGGGCATCCCCGCAGGGCAGCACCGCTTCTTTTGTTTCCTCGTCCGCGGACAGATAGAAATGGATCTTCGCGGTGCCGTCATCCGGCGGCAGCTCCGGCAGGATATCGATGAACATGCCCTTGGTCTCGGATTCGGTCAGGGGTACGTTGTCTTCTATTTCAATGCCGCCCACGCCCAGGCCTGCCAGCAGATCGCTGATCAGGTCCACAGCGGACGTGGTGGTCTCTATGGTAAATTTCTTCCATTTCATCTTACTCTACCACACTCTCTCCACTTTTGCCACTAAAATCGCCATATTAATGGGATTTAGAAGTCAAAAAACTTCTTTTTCTTCCCTTTTCCCCCACTTTCTCCGCCGGTGGGACGTCCGTTCATGGCGTCATCAAAGGCGCGCAGGGCTTCCTTCTGCTCCGCGTTCATGTGTGTGGGGACGGATACGGTCAGCGTGACATAGTGATCACCGCGCATGTTCTTGTTCCGCAGGTAAGGCACGCCCTTGCCCTTTAAGCGGATACGGGTCTCGGTCTGCGTGCCGGGCTTTACGGTGTATTCCACCTGCCCGTCCACGGTCTGGATACGGATGGTATCGCCCAGGGCCGCCTGTACAAAGCTGATCGGCACGGTGGAATAGATATCCGTGTCCTGTCTGGCGAAGGTCGGATGGCTGCTCACCACCACCTCTACCAGCAGATCGCCGCGCTCGCCGCCGTTTTCGCCGGGCTCTCCCTTGCCGCGGATACGGATGCTCTGGCCGTCGTCGATGCCGGCGGGAATGCTGATCTGGATCTTTTTGCGGGTCTGGTTATAGCCGGTGCCGTAGCAGTGCGGGCAGCGTTCCTTAATGATGGTTCCCTTGCCGCCGCAGTCCGGACAAGGCTGCACGTTTCGCATCATGCCGAACATAGACTGCTGGGTGTAGACCACCTGGCCGGAACCTCCGCACTTGGGACAGGTCTGCGGCGTGGTGCCTTCCTTGGCGCCGGTTCCGTGGCAGTGCGGGCACTCTTCCTTCTGGTTCATTTCGATCTCTTTTTCACAGCCGAAAACAGCCTCCTCAAAGGAGATACGCACACTGGTGCGAAGGTTGGCGCCTTTCATGGGCGCGTTGGCTCGGCGTCCTCTGCTGCCGCCGAAGCCTCCGAATCCACCGCCAAAGAGATCGCCGAAGATATCCCCAAAGATATCGCTCATATCCGCGCTGTTGAAGTCGAAGCCGCCGCCGCCGGGGCCGCCCTGCTCAAAGGCCGCGTGACCGAACTGGTCGTACTGACGGCGCTTCTCCGGGTCGCTCAGAACGGCATAGGCCTCGGACGCCTCTTTAAATTTATCCGCCGCGGCCTGGTCGCCCGGATTGGCGTCCGGGTGATACTTTTTGGCCAGGGCGCGGTATGCTTTCTTAAGGGCTGCGTCATCCGCATCACGGCCGACGCCCAGCACCTCGTAATAATCTCTCTTGGTCTCTGCCATGGTTAATTACTCTCCCTGAACATGGTGATAGCCTGCGGCCGGTTGAAGCCGCAGGCTGTTACTTATCTCGAAGCAAGTTCAAAATTGCTCATGATTCCTGAAAACGCATAGATTTCGTAAGAATCCGACTTAAATTATACCTCGCGGAAGTCGGCGTCTACTACATCGTCGCCGCCATTGCCGCCCTGCTGACCGCCCTGGCCGCCCTGAGGGCCACCCTGGAAGCCGCCCTGAGGACCACCCTGAGGGCCGCCCTGGCCCTGCTGCTGCGCGTACATCTGCGCGAACAGAGCCTGAGAGCTGTTCATCAGCTTCTCTCTGCCATCCTTCAGCTGCTGAATCTGGCTGTCGGTCAGATCCATGGCGTTCTCGGTAGCCTGTACCACAGACTTCAGGGAAGCCACATCGGCCTCTACCTGAGCCTTTGCGGAAGGATCCAGCTTGTCGCCGGCCTCTTCCAGCGCACGCTCCACCTGGAATACCATGGCGTCAGCGTCGTTGCGGGCATCTACGCCCTCTTTGCGCTTCTTATCCTGTGCCTCATATTCCGCAGCTTCCTTCACAGCCTTGTCGATATCGGCCTCGGACATGTTGGAACCGGCGGTGATGGTGATGTGCTGCTCTTTGCCGGTACCCAGATCCTTTGCGGATACGTTTACGATACCGTTAGCATCGATATCGAAGGTAACTTCGATCTGCGGTACACCACGGCGGGCCGGCATAATGCCATCCAGAATGAAGCGGCCCAGAGACTTGTTGTCACGTGCGAACTGACGCTCGCCCTGCAGGACGTTGATGTCAACAGCGGGCTGGTTGTCGGCAGCCGTGGAGAAGATCTGGGAGTGCTTGGTCGGGATGGTGGTATTTCTCTCGATCAGACGGGTCGCAATGCCGCCCATGGTCTCGATGGACAGGGACAGGGGCGTTACATCCAGCAGCAGGATTTCGCCTGCACCGGCATCGCCGGCCAGCTTACCGCCCTGGATGGCGGCGCCGATAGCCACGCACTCATCGGGGTTCAGGTTCTTGCTGGGCTCTTTGCCGAGCAGCTGACGTACCTTGTCCTGTACGGCAGGGATACGGGTGGAGCCGCCTACCAGCAGGACCTTATCGATCTGAGAAGCGGTCAGCTTGGCATCACGCAGTGCGTTGTTCACCGGGATAACGGTGCGCTCTACCAGCTCATGGGTCAGCTCGTCGAACTTGGCTCTGGTCAGATTCATGTCAAAGTGCTTGGGGCCATCCTGGTTGGCAGTGATGAACGGCAGGTTGATGTTTGTGGTGGTCGCGGAGGACAGCTCCTTCTTGGCCTTCTCTGCGGCTTCCTTCAGTCTCTGCAGCGCCATCTTATCACCGGACAGGTCAATTCCTTCGGTGCGCTTGAACTCGGCCAGCATGTAGTTGGTCAGTACGTTATCGAAATCATCGCCGCCCAGACGGGTGTCGCCGTTGGTGGCCTTTACTTCGATGATGCCATCGCCGATTTCGATGATGGAAACATCAAAGGTGCCGCCGCCCAGGTCGTACACCAGGATCTTCTGCTCTTTTTCGTTGTCCAGGCCGTAAGCCAGAGCTGCAGCCGTGGGCTCGTTGATGATACGCTTTACTTCCAGGCCAGCGATCTTGCCGGCGTCCTTGGTCGCCTGACGCTGAGCATCGTTGAAGTAAGCAGGAACGGTGATAACGGCTTCGGTTACGGTGTCGCCCAGGTAGCTTTCTGCATCTGCTTTCAGCTTCTGCAGGATCATAGCGGAAATTTCCTGAGGAGTGTAAGCCTTGCCGTCAATATTTACACGGTAGTTGGTGCCCATCTCTCTCTTGATGGAGGAGATGGTCTTGTCTGCGTTGGTCACAGCCTGGCGCTTAGCCGGCTCGCCGACCAGACGCTCACCGGTCTTGGAGAACGCAACCACGCTGGGGGTGGTGCGCACGCCTTCGGTGTTGGCGATAACTACGGGTTTGCCGCCTTCCATAACGGCTACACAGCTGTTGGTCGTACCTAAATCGATACCAATAATCTTGCTCATATCTTTATCCTCCTGAAATCTAAGAATGAATATTTATGTTAAAACGGCTCCGACCATCTTCGGCCCGGCCGATTGCTTCCTTATGTAAATGTTTTGCTGCGGATCGCTTCCGCTGCTAGTTGGCTACCTTGACCATGCTGTAACGAATGACCGTATCGTGATAAGTGTAGCCCTTCTGGAACTCCTCCACCACGATGTTCTCATCAATGGTGTCGTCATCGATATGCATCACCGCGTTGTGCATATTCGGGTCAAAGTTTTCGCCCTGCGCCTTGATGGGCTTCACGCCGATGGCGGAAAGTTCATCCATCAGCTGCTTATAGATCTTTTCCATACCGGCTGCGATGGGGCCATCCTTTTCCTCCGCGGGAACGGCGGCCAGGCCTCGTTCAAAGTTATCGACGACCGGAAGGATCTTTTCGATGACGCTGCGGGCGCCCATGTCGAACATGGCGGATTTTTCTTTTTCGCTGCGCCGGCGGAAGTTTTCAAATTCCGCCATCTGCCGCTGCAGCCGATCCGTCAGATCGCTTACCTTCTTTTCTGATTCCGCCA
>CAMNFR010000015.1 GCA_946537305.1 uncultured Lachnospiraceae bacterium
TGGCGGCATCCATGACCGGCTGCTCCGGGAAGAGCACACAGACACCGGAGACCACAGCGGCAGGAACGGAAACCACAGGAGCAGAGGCGACCATGGGGGAAGAGACCAATGGGGCCGGGAACGAAGAGACGACAGCGCCGGAGACGGAATCCGCTGAAACGGCAGAGGAGGCCGTTTACGAGAGCGCAGATGGCTGGACCGTGCGCTATACCCCTGCTGATTTTGAGGTGCAGGAGAATCAGGGTGGCGCTGACTTTGTGTATACCGGGGAGTCCGGCGGAGAGAGCGTCATAAAAATCCATAAGATCACCGATCAGCAGCCGGAGGAGGCCCTGGGAATTCTGACCGGGACCTGGGAACTGCAGGATTCTATCGAGCGATTCGAAGGTTATTTCCCGGGCACGGAGGATAAGTGGGGATTCTGGCGGACCATGACTGCCGCGGAAGACAACGCTGCACCGTTCCGTACGGCTGTGGCGGCGGAGTACAACGGCGGGGTCCTTGTTTGTGAGGCGGCCGAATATAAGACAGGAGATGAGGAGAAGGATACGGTCGCGAGCGACATTTTCGCCGCGGTGATCGACTCCATTTCCTATCAGAACTATGAGCCCCAGACCATGTATGAATATGTCCCCGGCACCTATACAACGGTGTACGAAGACGAAGTGGATGGGACTGGAACAGTCGTCCTGAACGCGGATCACACCGGGCAGCTGCAGTTCCAGGATGATATTGACATTACCTGGGGCAGCTATGAGCTGACGGCGGCGGACAATTCCTTCGCGTATGAATATACCATCGAGGGAACAACGCTGATGGTCAATGTGGATGATACGTGGCTGAGCTTCGAGAAGGAAGACGGCAATGCCGCGGGAATTGATGAGGAAGATCCCTCCGGCGCAGAGATCCCGATGGAAGATGCGACGCCGGATTGTCTGGAAAAACAGGTCTGGAATTACTTTATGGGGGAGATCGGGCAGCATTTCGATGACGGGGAGGCGGAGATCGGCCTTCTGCAGGTCGTGGGGCTGGATGACAGCAATCCCGAAGACATCCTTGTGTGGGGCGATTTCTGGTATCTTGTGTGTGATGTGGAAGGAGATACCCTGATTGCCGGTGCGGGCGGAGATTTCCCCGGGCTGATTCACATGAAGCAGACGGAGGATGGCAGCTGGGAAGGAATCGGCTTCGACCGGGTGGAAGACGGCTCCAATTATGAGGCGAGCGCGAAGAAAATATTCGGCGACAAGTTCGACGCATTCCAGAAGATCTACAGCGATGATACAGCCAGAAAAGCCGTGCATCTGCAGATCATGGCGAACTGGGCGGATGCTAACGGCATTGACGTGACCAAATATCAGGATTACGGGACGGACCCCGTGGAACTGCCGCAGGCAGACGGTCAGGGATACTACGTAATCTACACGAAATAACTAATCAATTATAATATAAAGGCAGAAGCAGTTATGACCGGCATTGCGGATATGTGAAGAAAAAACTTCGGTAAGCTTTTCCTGCAGTTACTGCTCTGCCTGTATCACAAAGAGCATACGGTCGTTGAAATGTTTTTGCTTCAGTTCTTCGGGCGGCGGGCAGACCTTCGGGGAATCCAGCGGCACAGGCTCTATACATTCGAGCCCTTTTTGCGCGAGAGCGTATTTCCACTCGCGCTGCACCCACGCGGAATCCTTCGCGGCGAGAGACCAGCAGAGGAAGAAGATGTCACGCAGTTCAATTTCTTTCCGGATGGCATCCTCCCACGACGTTCCGCTCCGCAGGCTTTCCACATCGAAGAAGATATCCATGTCGGGACGCGCTTTCTGCATGCCCTGTATGATAGCTGCCACGCGGGAGCGGTCCTGACTGGCGTAAGAAACAAAAGCTGTCAGGATATCCTGCTGTGCGACGGCAATCTTCTGCTCGCGGGCGGAGCTGCATTTTACCACAAAGTTCAGCTTTGAAGCGATGAGATCGTTGATATAAACCTCGGCTTTGAACAGGACCTGGTGTTTTGAAAAATCCTCCGGGATGGATACCGCAAAGGTGTAATCCAGATATTCTCCGGTCCAGGTCCGCGTATCCTCCGGATCCATGATCTCGGCATCCGGCGAGGACAGCCGCACCGTGACTTTTGCATTATCTGTGACGCGCATGCTGCCGGATCGGGTCTCCTGTATCTGGCCTTGTGCTTCTTCAATAATGCGGTCCACTTCCTGCCGGAAATCCTTTTCGTACATCATCAGATGCAGGATAGAATAGTCGCCTTTGATCAAAGTCTTGGGAGCAAGGGCAGAAAATTCGACCCGGGAGATCGCAGGGGCGGGCGTCTCAGGGATGGCTGCAACGGTTTCCTCGGGCTGTTCCCAGGGAACTGGCTGATCCCAGGAGGATTCGGATGAGGACGTAGAGTCTTCCGATTTATCACGGCTGAAGGCGCCGGAAATCTTCCCGAAAAGACCGCCAATGCCTCTTTTTTTACCCGCCAGCGGTTTTCTTGCGGAAGCCGACCCGGCAGAATAAGAAGGTTGTGATCCTGTGGAGCCGTAAGGCGACCCGTAAGAATGAGAAGGCTGCGGCGCTGTGGAGCCGAAAGGCGACCCGTAAGAATGAGAAGGCTGCGACGCTGCGGAGCCGGAATATGAACCTGCGGAGTATACGGGCGGAGGAGGAGGGGGAGTTTCCCATCGGTCATCCTGAGCCGGAAAGTGCATAGGTTCTCCACATCGGGGACAGAAGTTCAAATGGGCGTTGATCTTGCTGCCGCAGCGAGGGCAGAGGACTTCTCGGCGGCTGGATGTAGTGTCTCCCATTGCTGAATCTGTTTCCGATATTGCATCTTTGGACGATACCTTGCGGCCGCAATGCATGCAGAATACGGTTCCTTCTTCCAGTTCGGCTCCGCATGCCGGACAGAATTTTCTCTTTTTTACCTGCGGTATTTTCGAAGGATTCTCTTCGATCATTTGGCGAAGCTCCTGGATTTCCATACGAAGCTCCTGGATTTCCATACGAAGCTCCTCGATCTGAACGGCCTTCCACCACACTTCCTTCACTTTTAGTTCCAGCGATTCGATCTGTACGGATTCCAGATGGGACAAGCACCGTTTCAAATCTTTGAGCCATCGTTGCAGTTCCTCTTCCAGCCTTTCAATTTCTTCTGCATAAAGCTCTAATTGCGTCAAATCAACTTTTGGCATTATCACAGTTTCCTTCCGAATAGGGAAATTCCTTTTGTATCATTATAAATATAGTGTGCTTATTACATCGGGAACATCTCAAAGAGCGGATCCATAGACCATTCCACCTGCTGCTTTTTGACAGCCGGCACATAGGTCTTATTTACCTTCATCTTTTTATATTTGATGTTGTCCGTGCAGATCTTTTTGCCGCTCGGATAGCTGACGGTGACCTTCTTCAGGCGGCTGGTCTTTTTGACATACGTGTTCTTATATTTCCGGAAAAGCGAGCCGTCCCAATATTGTTTGGTGACATTTCCTTTCTTGTCATATTTATATTTAATCTTCCGGAAGCCGGGTTCGTCGTGTGTGACGATCTGGTTCTTGGAATTATAAGAAATATTCATCACACTGTTCGTATAATGGTCCTCGATGGTCACAAGCCGCCCTGTTTCGTCACAGGTATATGTGATGTCAGCGCTTTCTTTTGTTTCGTAATAGTACTGTTTGCAGGAGACAGGGGTGGTCCCGTTGTAGGTATAGGTGAATTTGGAAATCTTTTTCCCGTCAGCGTATACGGTCCTGGTCTTGATCAGATTCTGCTTGTTATAGGCAAAGGTTTCCTTCATCGTACCGCCCGGCTGCGACCATACCCGCTTGGTGATCAGGCCCTTTTTGTTGTAGCTGTACTTGAGCGTATCCACTGTACTGCCGGACGTATTCTTCACGGTGATAGAAGAAATCACATATACGGTCTTCTTGGCGGCAAAAGCAGGGATAGGGGTACAGAGCAGTGCCAAAACAGCAATCATTAGTGTCAGGATTCTTTTTTTCATCGTTTCATTCTCCTCCCTTTTGTTGTCAGATGTTTGATGGCTATGCTATAATAACGACCTTGCATTTTTACTAATTATAGCACAAATAGAGAGCGGCTGACAATTACCATCCGTCCTGTTTCTTGGAGGATCTTTGTTGACGCTCTACGTATGAAGGGTTATACTGATTTTTATGATACAGAAAAACAATCCCACATCTATGTTGAAACTGATCCTCGCTATGCTGATCTTCGGGACGATCGGCATTTTCCGGAAAATGATTCCCCTGTCGTCGGCGCAGCTGGCGTTCTTTCGCGGGGCCATCGGGAGTGTATCGCTTGTCCTTTTGGTAAGCGTTCGCCGCCGCAGAATCCTGGGCCGGATCACCCGGAAAAAACTGTTTATGCTGATCACCAGCGGCGCGATGATCGGCGTCAACTGGATCTTGTTATTTGAGGCCTACAACTATACCACCGTATCTGTGGCCACGCTGTGCTACTACATGGCGCCCACTTTTGTGGTGGTGCTATCCGCGGTTCTGTTCCGTGAACCTATGAGCCTTCGCAATGGCCTTTGTGTAATAACGGCCCTCCTGGGGATGGTGCTGATTTCCGGGGTGGCAGAGTCCGGCCTGCCCGGCGTTAACGAGCTCCGCGGAATCATCTTTGGCCTGGCAGCCGCCTGTCTGTACGCTGCGGTGGTGCTGGAAAACAAAAGAATCCAGGGCGCCCCCGCCTATGATAAGACCATTCTGCAGCTGGCTTCCGCAGCGCTGGTGCTGGTTCCTTACCTCGCAGTGACGGATGGTGTCACCGGTATCGCCTGGACGCCGCAGGTGATCATTCTGCTGCTTTTCGTGGGGATTGTCCACACCGGGCTCAGCTATGTCCTCTACTTTGGGTCCATAGAAGGGGTCCGAACCCAAACCTTGGCCTTGTTCAGCTATATCGATCCCGTTACAGCGCTGATTCTTTCTGCGCTGCTTCTACACGAGAAGATGACCATGCTCGGAATTCTGGGCGCCTGCATGATCCTTGGCGCCGCCATAGTAAGTGAGCGGAAATGATTTTTTAGGGAAAGGGGTTACACATGGAAGGAAATCTGAAAAGAGTAATGACATTGGTCCGCCGGCGCCGCAGTGTGCGTACGTTTGACGGGAATCCGCTGCGAGAAGAGGATGCAGCAAAGATCCTGGAATTTGCCCAGCGGGAAAAGAATCCGTACGGGATCCCGATTGACTGGCAGATGCTGAGCGCCGATAAGGACGGACTTACAACATCCGTCATCATCGGCGCGGATACGTTTTTTACGGGGAAGATGCACCCGGTGGAGCATGCGGAGGAGGCCTTCGGCTACGCGCTGGAGCGGATCGTTCTTTATGCGCAGTCCATGGGAATTGGGAGTACCTGGATCGCGGGGACGATGGACCGGCCGGCGTTCGAGCGGGCCATCGGCCTGGCAGAGGACGAGGTGATGCCCTGTGTGACGCCGTTGGGATACCCGGCGGAGAAGATGTCCCTCCGTGAGGGGATGATGCGAAAAGGCGTAAAGGCGGACAGCCGTCTGTCTTTTGATCAGCTGTTCTATGAGGGATCCTTCGACAGACCTCTGCAGTATGGAGCGGCCGGAGATTTCTCTGATCTTCTGGAAATCGTGCGCTGGGCGCCCTCGGCCGTCAACAAACAGCCCTGTCGCCTACAACCGTTTGCGGATCTCTTCCGCGCGTTCGATGATTTTTTCTTTCCACTGGTCGTCCTGCGCGTCCAGCTGGTATACATTAAAGCCGTATTGACGGCCCATGGAGCATACAACAGATTCGTCATCAATATGAAGGGATATCCGGTAATGGCTGGGCATTTTCTGCGGCAGCGTTTCCGAATGTCCCTTTTGTACTTCGTTCAGATGGCGGGTGCCGTTGATGATTCCGTCGAAGCGGACTCCGTAACATCGGAACAGGCGTCTTATATAGCCCTCCGATCGGAAGGAGGAGGTATAGACCCACACCTCGTAGCCCATTTTCTGCAGGGAGCGGATCAGTTCCGGCGTGCCCAGGCGCAGTCGCTCTTTATAAAGATTGCGGAGGGGGAAGGGCAGCGCCGGCTCTGTCAAATGTGTAGCGGGATTTACGAACAGGACCTCGTCCAGATCAAAGGAGACCCGCATCTTAGGCGTTTCGTTTTTCATTTTTCTCAATCTTCCTTATGATCGACATCACTGCCTTCGACCAGCCGGAACCGGTCTCTTTTACAGGATAATCCTCAAATGCTTTCGAATCGGCAAAGGTTCGCAGTACCATGTCCCGGTCGATGTGGAGCGTCTGGGCATAGCGCTCGGAAAAGAGATGTTCCACACGTTTCTTCGCTTCGTCGTTATCTTTTGTTTTGCGGGCGGTGCCGGTGATGATTCCATCCACCTTGACCGTATAATGCCGGAAATATTCCCGGATGTAATCCATGGAATAATATTTGGCCGTATAGACCCAGATGTCGTAGCCGTTCTTGGAAAGATAGTGCAGGAGCGCGGGGATCCCCTCCCGGATCTGCTCCTTAAATCTGCGGCCGATCAGGCCCTTCAGCGGCTTTTCCGCCGGCCCTTCGCCCTGCCAGAAGACGACCTCATCCAGATCCAGCGTGGCCCGCTTATCGTGTGTGGAGGCGGCAATCATCTGCTCAATATCGGTCTCCTGCGTCAGGTTGACGATCGAGACCGGAACCATTTTTACGCCCAGATTCCAGAAGGCAGCCCAGCGATGATGCCCGTTCAAAAGCATGTAGCCATCCGGACGCACTTTTTCTACCAGGAGCGGTTCCTCCAGGATTTCCTCCGGCTTCTTCATGGAGCCGTACTGTTTATACAGCGCCATATATTTTGAGATGATCCGGTAATTCGGCCCGACCTCAGGGTGCGAAAATTCATCATCCGGATTGGGATGGAGCTTCCCCACAGGCGCCTTTTTTACCATAAGGCGCTCTGCCAGGCTGGCTTTCACAGGCACCATGATGCCGCTGTATTTTTCAATTTCCTTTTTCAGATATTCGGCGAAACCGTCTTTCTCTTTCACCATTTTAGATCACCTTCCTGTATCCTCGCTCATTGGGAGGAGACAGAGGTCCGTCCCCTGTCTCCCGGTTACATAAGAATTGTTAGTACGTTCAGTCCCAGTACGTTGCTGTAGGACATTTCCCGGGCCAGGCGCTGCACCATGCGAAGACCAATATTATGCGTTACGTCCTCCGGATCGATCAGCGCCAGCTTTTCCTTTGGATTGAAGGCCTTACAGTCATCCTTGATGCGCAGCAGCAGCCCGTCTTTTCGGTTGACGACCCGGACATCTACCATATGTTTTTTCCCGTCGGTGAATCCGTGCTCCACAATATTCCCGGCCATTTCCTCCATGCAGAGCCCGGCAAATACAGATCCTCTGGAGCTTATCCCCACGCGTTTACAGAAATCCATGACCAGCTGAGAGGTCTGGGTGACCTCTTCCGCGTTGTGGATGGAGATATCCAGCCGCTGATCCTCTGCCACGCCGAAGCCGGCCGGGATTGCCAGAAGATCAAAAAGAGTGCGCGGTATCCGGCCGTTGATAATCCTAGCGTAGATGATCACCGCGATAAGTGTATAAACGCCGTTCAGCACATGGGCGATCCAAATGCCCACGGCCCCCAGGATGGGCGCAAGCACAAGAGAGGAGAGTACGGTCCCGATTATGCCGTCCATCATGGACAGGATGTGGACAATCTTCATGCGGGCGGAGCTCTGGAAATAGTTGACCATGATTACGTTGATGGCCGTGAGAGGCATGCAGAACGGGTAGATGCGGAACAGCAGAACGGTCAGCCGATACACCTCGGAGGCCGGATCCGGGAAAAAGAGACCGGACAGCGGCCGCGCGAGAAGAAACACCAGCGCCGCAGCGCCGCAGACCATGGCCACGCCCCGGGTGAGCGCGGTCTGCATGACGATCTTCAGGCTGACGGGATCCTCCTCCCCGATATAGATACTCACGAGAAGCCTGGTGGCAGAGCCCAGGCCGGCCGAAATGGCAAACAGCAGACCGCCGCAGGTGTTCAGCGCAGAGAGCGCGCTGATGCCGTCGTTCCCGGCGTAACGCAGCAGCAGAGCGTTCAGCACGATGCCGCGCACCGCCAGGCAGAATGTCACGATGGCGCCTGGGAAACCGATTTTTATGATCTCGCCCAGATCGCTCCATGCGATCCCGCGGAAACGGAAGAGGATGGTCGCTTTTCCGGTGAGATAATGGGACCCCAGTACGACGAACACGGCCCAGTAGCTGATGGTGGTGGCAAGCCCCAGCCCCAGCATGCCCATATGCAGTTCATTCAGGAACAGGTAGTCCATCCCGATGTTGATGGAAGCCATGACGGCCATGCCGATATAGGTGCGTTTCTGCTGCTGTTCAATCTGTAGAAACGCAGTCAGCTGCAGGGACATCAGCCAGGGCAGGATCCCCGGCGTCATGCCGATAATGTAATCCGTCAGGCCCTGCATGGTCTCGGAATCGGCGCCGAGAACGCCCGCAAGCATCCGCGGCGCCAGAATGCCCATAGCCGTGAAGACAGCCGAGATAATGAGCAGCAGGGTCATATCCAGGGAAAAAACACTGCAGGTCCGGTCGATCTGGTTCTTGCCCAGGAACTGCCCGCAGAGAATCTGCGAGCCGCCCAGCAAGATAGTGTTGATGGTCTCTATAATCTTAATGGCAGGTGCATACAATCCGATCGCCGCCATCGCCAGCGGGCCAATATAATTGCCCGCCATGGCGCCGTCGATCAGGGAATTAATGCTGCCGACCGCCACCAGCAGGAT
The DNA here is from genome assembly GCA_946537305.1 of uncultured Lachnospiraceae bacterium. Lineage (GTDB taxonomy): Bacteria > Bacillota > Clostridia > Lachnospirales > Lachnospiraceae > UBA3305. Next base: position 8,822 of record CAMNFR010000015.1, read on the forward strand.
CTGCACCGGGAGCAGCTGGAAAAACAGCCTGGAAATCATTTTTGAGTCGGTTTTCATATATGTAATTATCCTTCTTAGTATCTGGAGATTATCCTTGTCATTAAATAATTATTATACTTTAATATTTTGAAAAATGCGAGAAAAATTACAAAAAATTGCGGGGCGGAGACACGGGTCCGTCAACTGCCTCCCTGTTTTTTTGGGAAAAATGTTGTATTTTAGAGGAAATATTCGGTATAATAGTGCATGGTGATGATAATCAGAGTGTATTGCATAAAATGTTCAGAACAGAACGAGAGGAACACGTATTATGGCGATTGATACTTCAAAGAATTTAAGAAATCAGATGATATATTCGGTTTTTGTGCGGAACTACAGCCCAGAGGGGACCTTTGAGCGTGTCCGGCAGGATCTTGTGCGGATCAAAAATCTGGGGACGGATATCCTGTGGCTGATGCCCATCCATCCGATCGGGGAGAAGAACCGGAAAGGGACGCTGGGGTCGCCCTACGCGATCTCGGATTACCGCGCGGTGAATCCGGAGTACGGGACCATCGACGACTTGAAGGCGTTGGTAGATGACTCGCATGCGTTGGGCATGAAGGTGATCATTGATGTGGTGTACAATCACACGTCCCCGGATTCGCGTCTGGCGGCGGAGCATCCGGAGTGGTTCTTCCACCGGGCAGATGGCTCGTTCGGGAACAAGGTAGGAGATTGGTGGGATGTCATTGATCTGGATTATTCCAACGAGGCGCTGTGGGATTACCAGATTGAAACGCTGGTGATGTGGGCGCAGATCGTGGACGGCTTCCGCTGCGATGTGGCGCCGATCATTCCTGTGGCGTTCTGGCAGCGGGCCAGGGAGGCAGTAAAGCAGGTGAATCCGGAGGCCATCTGGCTGGCGGAATCGGTGGAATCCGGGTTTGTCAGGTTCCTGCGCACAAGGAAAATCCCGGTGGCATCGGACGCCGAACTGTATTCTGCGTTTGACATGGAATATGAATATGATATCTATGATGAGTTCTACGGCTTCCTGAAGGGGGAGATGTCGCTTGCGGAATACTGCGGGGCCGTCAACCGGCAGGAGTTCATCTATCCGGACAATTATGTAAAAGCAAGATACCTGGAAAACCATGATCGGCCTCGGATCCGGTCCTTCATTCATGATGAGAAAACCTTAAAGAACTGGACCGCGCTGCAGTTCTTCCACAAGGGAATCGTGTTGTTCTACGCCGGGCAGGAAGCAGGATGCAGCCACCAGCCGTCGCTGTTCGATCGGGATACCGTAGACTGGAATGCCCCTGAAAAGATCGACCTGGAAGCCTATGTCAGAAAGCTTTCAGAGATCAAGCATCGCCCTCTGTTTGCGGACAGCACCTACTATATGACGGCTGTTACGGAAAATATAGCAGCCGCGGTGCATACCGAAAACGAATGGTTGCCGGATGAAACAGCAGAGAGGACCGGTCATGCGGCCGCCGGATTCTTTGCATTGCGCCCCACACAGGAAGAAACCGCTGCCGGGTGCCCGGGAAGCTGCATCATTGAACTCGCAGAGATAAAGACCGGAGACGGAAGAAAACTCTCGGATATCTTCCCTGACGGAACCTATCAGGATCTGATCAGCGGGGAGGAAATAGAGGTCTGTTCCGGCTGCATCACCTTTACTGGCGGCCCGGTCATTATCGAAAAATATATATGACAGACTTTATTACCGGAAAAAGAAAGGAAGCGCAGGAAAGATGAGAGAGGCAAAGACGATGAAAGAGACAAAGATGAAGAGACAGACGACAGACAGAAGAAAGAGATGGATGGCGGCACTGGCGATTGTTGCTGCGGCAGCTATGGTGGCGGGGTGTACACCAAAACAGGCGGAACAGGCAGCTGCTGAGACGACGGCAGCCGCTGAGACGACTGCAGCCGAAGAAACAGCGGCGGAGACGACGGCAGCGGATACAGCCGCTGAGGCAGCCGCCGAGACAACCGCAGCAGATGCAGCTGCCGTAGAAGCTGGGGAAAAAGAAGCCGCCGAGGACGGGAAGACAGTCGTGGAGATCAAGACGGATGATGATGAAGTTATCCTGGCTACCGAAGTCGCCGTGATGCTCGGGGATACAGAAGTGTTCCTAGTTCCGCAAGGTGGCTTTGTAGATCCGGAAGGAATCCTGGAATCCATTGAAGCCGAAGTATTCATGGAAAAGGACGGCGAGAGGGTTTCTCTGGGCGTTGTGGAATCCACCAGCACAGCCTATCCGCTGGCTGTAAAGGATGGCATGCTGTATACGGCATCGCACCGCACGATTCAGAAAACGACCGTAAAAGACGGCGCGCTGGTGGTCGCGGAAGAGGCGACCATGAAATTTGATGATAAGGACAATCCGATCTATAGCTACGTCAGCGCGGAAAACGGGGAGGCGGAGGACCCGGACGGTGCGGAATTCGAGCGCATGTTTACCGAATATGACGAAGCAGAGATCCTGGATTTCGCACTGAAGTAAGAGAGTCGGGAAACCAGGTGCTTTAACAATACCATATGTTAATCCGAACGGTAATATTTGGAAGGGAGGCTCTGCGTGCAGTTAATCATCGAAGATAACGAGTTACTGGAAACCCTATGGGAGTCCGGCAATGAGGAGGCTGCCAGCCAAGAGGCCGGCAGCGAATCAACCGTATTCGTGGTCCCGGAAGGTATCCGCACACTTTGCGGCTGCTGTATCGACAGCTATGAGAAGGCGCAGACCGTCCCGGACCTGCGGGAGGTCATCATTCCGAATTCAGTCGAGAGGATCGAAGCCTTTGCTTTCTTTGCGGCCCGCGGGCTGGAGCCGCTTCCGCATCTGCATGTGGTGCGCTTTCGCGGGACCCTGGAAGAGTGGTGTGCTATAGACAAAGGCTGGCACTACAATTTTGAGGCCTATGAAGATTTCGGCATCCATGATTATGATCTGTATCTCCTGGATGAAGAAGGCCGGGAGTATAAGGCTGAGCATCTTGTGATTCCGAAGGAAGTAAAAGAGCTTGCGGAAGGTGCTTTTATGGGCTGCGGCAGCCTGAAGACGGTGGATATCCCCGGCGATATTCGTATTTCATCCTGCGTGTTCCAATCCTGCAGAAATCTTTCGCATGTCCGGCTGCTGGGCGATCACGTAGAATGGGATATCTGGTGCATATTTGAAACCGGAGATCAGTCGCCCTTTGATGAGACAGAGGATCTGGAGGTGACCCTGTCGGATGCGGCAGCGGAATCGCTCATACATAGTGAGAGTTTCGACCTGAAGAATACATACATTCGGTTCACCCTGACAGATCGGGCGGAGACGCTGGGCGAGATCATGGAGACCGTGGAGTATCTGGAAGAAGAATATCATTATAAGTACGGCACGCCCATCGGCCAGGATATCATTCAAACATACCGCCGTTATCTGCACATTTCCCAGAATGATCGGTTGGAGGAAAGTGATTCCTACGATGATGAATCCGATGCGGAGGATATTCCGGAGAAACCGGATAGCGGAATGCCGTTTTCCGAAAGTATGGAGTCGGGCACGTTCCTTTCAGAGGAAATGGAGTCTGGAATATCGCTCCCGGGTGGTTATCACTTTGACGAACGTATGACGATTCGAGCGAAGGTGTATCACTTGTTGATTGCTCTGTACCGAACACTTCATGCATACGAAGAAGGTGCAAAACAGGTCGCGGAGGAAGTGGATACCATCAGGACCACGGAGGAGATTCCTGCTCTGCTTCGGCGGCTGCCCGATCTGGATCCTGCAATCTGGGAGACGGGCGACCTGATGGATTATATTGATGAAAGTTCGGAGGATCTTACGAAGAGGGGTGCTCTTGATATCCCGGATACGCTTTATGAAAGGCTGGATGGCATATTGGATTCTCTGAATGAATTATGCCGGTTGGAAGGGACGCTGGCAGATGAACTGTGGACCTCCCTGTATGATGGCGTGGATTGGGATATACGGCTCCGCTTGAAGGAACACTATTCGGAAGAAATCCGGCTGCTGGCGAAGGAAATCTGGGAATACAGCGCGGATATTAAAAAAGACGTGTGGAACTTTTTGTGGGATATGACTCCATAAGAGAGTGTGCAGAAACCTATACATATAAGGAAAGTACTTGATATGAGGGCTTGTGAAGGGGGATGTAAAAGGCGATGAGAAAAGAAGTGCGTCAGAGAGATCGTTTTCCGGCGACAAGGTTTCAAATATTGACGGTACTGCTCCTGGGAATGATCCTGCTGTTTCCTGCTACGTTGTTGCCTGCAGCGAATACATGGGCGGCGGTACCCGGGGTAGCAGGGATAGAAGCCTATAAGCGCAGCGGCGTTACGGTGGTTGGCGAATCGACGCCCGCCGTGGATGTCACGCCCCTCTCCGAACCAAAGACGATGTACACGCAGGACGGCGTGAATGTGCGCGCCGGCGCGGGCACGGATACGGAGGCCATCGGTAAGCTGGCCATCGGCTCTGAGGTGACTGTCACCGGTACGGCCGGAGAGTGGAGTGCCGTAAAGTTTGATGATGGCACGGGCTTTATCAAGAGCGAGTTCCTCTCGGAGGAGGCACCGGAAATAGAGGCAGTCTATCAGGGGAACTTTGATCTGTCCACGCTCTCCACCGAGGTGGAGGATTTCGGGTATTCCCGCAAGAATCTGGATGAGAACAATGTCCCTACGGACTGGACATGGTATGAAAACCGCTGGGGACAGTTCAATGTGGACTGGATTCAGGATACCGGAAAGAAGACCATCTACCTGACCATGGACGAGGGCTTTGAGAATGACACCACGGCGCAGATCCTGGATACCCTGAAGGAAAAGAATGTGAAGGCGGTCTTCTTCCTGACAAAGTATTTTGTGGATGAAATGCCGGATACGGTGCAGCGGATGATTGATGAGGGCCATCAGTTGGGCAACCATTCCTGCACGCATCCGCGTATGCCGGAAATTTCCCTGGAGGAACAGAAAGACCAGGTCCTGACGCTGCAGAACCTGGTAAAGGATAAGTTCGGATATACTATGAAATACTTCCGCTATCCGGAGGGAGCCTTCAGCGCGCAGTCCCTGGGACTGGTGAACAATTTAGGATTGAAGGTGGTCTTCTGGTCTTACGCCTACAACGATTACAGCGATGAAGAGCCGCCGGTGGCAGAATCCCTGGAAAAAGCTGTGGATGCCGTCCACCCCGGCGCGGTATATCTGCTGCACGCCAGCTCCAGCACCAATGCCGCCTTCCTGGGCGACTGGATCGACGCCTGCCGCGCCAAAGGATATGAATTCGGGGTCTACCCCGCAGATGCAAACTAAAACCGGGCCACGCCACCGTCCCCCGGTCCGTTTATTCCAACATCTCCAGCACCGCGTGTCTGTCCGCGGTGCCATTTTTTGTCAGCAGGGACAGATACTCCGATACTGAATCCGAAAGATCGGGATTGGTAAATACAAAAGCCGCATAGGGTTCCCGGCTTCGAAGGACGGCCACGGAATCCCCGGCCATGGTGATCTGGATGTCGCGGAAGGGGGCTTCCGTCATCAGCGACAGATGGAAGTTTTTTTCCGTCTTCACCAGCTCCCGGATGGCTGCCAGGTGTTCGATATATTCCTCCGTTGTGTAATTGACGGACAGATCAATGAGATCCAGCCCGAAATTGATCTTGCGGCTTGCCTGAAGGTCCTCACACTGTGGACAGAAGATGACATCCACCGGCCCTTGCTGCAGCAATTTTTCAAACTGACCGCGCAGCTGGTGATAGAGTGAGCGCAGGGCGGCCCTTCTCTTTTCTGAAACCGGTGCACGGGCCAGGATCCTCTCCAGCAATGCTTCCGGCATGGTGAATGCAGGAAATTCGGAGACCAGATATTTCCTGGCCTCCTGGTTCTTGGTGCGCAGACTGCGGTAGGTCTCGCCTGCCGTGCAGGTAAATGCCTTTAAGAACGGGGCAGCGGTGGAGAGCATGGCGATGTATTCATCAGAAAGAATCTTCAGGCGCGTTTCATCCGTAATATATTCGTACCAACGGCTGTCCCCGCTCTCGGTCGGGAAGAATCCGTGAATGCATGCACTTCCGGTCCGCAGAAAGATCGTGTGATAAAATCTGGGGTTGCGCTCCCGGCGGAACACGTACGGCTCGATCATGCCGGACATATAAAGGGGGAACCATCCGCGGATCGCATCCAGCATTTCTTCGAAATCGCGATTGACGTTGTGGATGATCCGTATCTTCACGCCGCTTGTCACACATTTCAGCATCAGCGATTTCCACAGCGCGAAAAATGACGGATCGTGGACCATCCATTCCATAGGTTCATCGGAATAGAGGAGAAGCTCTCCGCCGTCCCGGGCAGCATCGGAAAGAAAACGAATCACGGACTGCCGCAGTCCCTCTGTTCCGAAATACTGTGCGGCCGAGGGCATATCAAGGATATCCGGCATGGTAAAGGAGGGCTTCTGTCCCGGCATGAGATTATCCAGGGATTGAAGAAGAAGCTGGACCATGGCGGTGCCTTCCATGGGCGGCATGGTCCGGTACAGCCAGGCGATCACGGAATCGCTGTCCAATTCATCCTCCTTTACAGAACACAGCTGTGCCAGTTCCGCAGTCAGGTCGCTTTTCTGCGCGCGGGACAGCAGAAGGAGGGACAGCTTTTCCGAGAGCCGTGGATTCCCGTGAGGAGAGTAGAGTCCGCTGCGATACCGACTGACCAGAGATGGATCAACATTCAGGAGGCTCGCCAGCTGACCATTGGTAATGTCCAACAGCGTCATGACGGAATCCAGCTTTGTGCCGAAGCTCTGCCGCAGCTGATCTCTTTCCAGCCGGCTCTTGGGCACGGTTCCCTGCGGAAGCGGGGCGGTGCTTTCGGCGCCAAACAGCCAGGCGATGACGGCAGGAATCAGCGTTTCCCGCGAGGCATCCGCAGCGCCGCACAGTTTCTGCAGTACCGGCAGCATGTTTTCATAGTCTGCGTACCCATACACGCCTTCTGCGAATACACGGATACTGCGGCTTTCCGGCCCCGGCGCACGGTTGCCGGTCTTCAGCCGGGAAATGTTCCCCGGGGAGCAGCCCGCATAGCGCGCGATATCCGTATTGTTGCACTGCAGCAGCTTATATAGTACAGCGATTTTCTCTGACAGCATGGCAGCACCTCCGGTCTGGATAGGGAACGTTCCTGAGCAAAGTACATAAACACCGTATCTGAACACAGTACCTGAACACCATTTCTGATCACAGTATAACAATTGGATAATTATTCTGCAATGAAAATAAGTTATCCATCGTAGAAAACAGTCGTTTATTTGTTATAATGAGACTGTGATTGATACACGTTTCATTTTTAAAAGATCGAAATGTCTGAAACGATTCTGTGCATCGGAAAAGAATGCCCACAATACTGATACTATATAGATAAGGAGGATAAAGGTTTATGAAAAAGAAGATGGCTTTTCTGGCAGCAGTCATGGCAATGATGATGGCGCTTAGCGCCTGCGGCAGCAGCAAACCGGCCGAGACACAGGCGCCGGAGACAGAAGCTCAGGCCGTGGAAACGGCGGCGCCGGAGACGGCAGCCCCGGAGACGGCAGCCCCTGAAACGACCGCCGCCCCGGAGACAACGGCAGCCCCCGAAACAACAGCCGCGCCGGAAACCGCAGCTCCTGAAACGGAGGCTCCTGTTGTGTCGTTCCCGATTGAGGGAGAGTATACCATGTTTGCAGCGTCCCAGGAAGGCAGCACGCTCTCCGCTGAGGATCTGGGAACATCTTCGTCTGTCACGCTGGTGGAAGGCGGAACCGGTGAGATGTCCTTTGACGAAGATGTGATGGCGATCACATCCTGGACCGAGGCCGACGGCATCGTGACCATCACCATGGAGGATGGCGGCGTTGCGTCCGGGGAGATTGGCGGCGGCATCCTGAATCTGGATGTGATGGGTGACGGCAGTATGTTTATTCTTTATGCACAGGCCGGAGCGGATACCTCTGTCTATGATATGATGACAGAGGAAGAGTACCTGGCGCAGCAGGCGGATAAGGCCGTCAATGACACCGCCGTAGGGACCTTCTATAAGAGTCTTGACCGGGTAGCAGGTATCCACCTGAATTATTCGGTACACCACGATTATCTGGATAGCACGCAGGAAGTCGATGCCGTGGGAAAAGGTAACAATTATTATGCTGTTACAACTACACATATAGATGACATTGTAAGCACCAGCTTTACACTGTATCTGGAAGGAAAGACATATAATCTGGATCCCGAAGCAAAAACAGCCCTCTTCGTGACAGAGATGGCCAGCACGGCTCTGAACAACAGTGCCGCCCTGATCGATCCTCTGTATAACAGTATCATGATGGCAGCGGTGAGTGAAGACGCTTTCGAAGAGCCCAGAGAAAAAGACGGTGTGACCTATAACGCTGTCGTCGTGCCGACCAACGAAAATAGAGAAGAGTGCGTCTTCTACTTCAATGAAGACGGCAGTCTCGCATTCTATCTTGAGGGCCGCTACTTAGGGAGTGATATCGGAGGATCCCAGTATACCGTGAACGTGATCGATTCTACCGTCGACGAAGCGGTCTTTGATATCTCAGGATATGAGGTCAAGACGTTGGATTAACGACTGTCCGTAGCTATGGGAAAAGCCCTGAGAGCAATCGCTCCAGGGCTTTTCTTTTGTCTATCTGTATTGTTGCCGCGGATCGAAAAAAGTGATATACTGGCGGCGATGTGAAGAGGTCAGACGATAAGGCCTGACGCTATAAAGGAGGATGTTATGTTCGGAAAGCTGTTTCAGAAGAGGGTTCCGATTTTTAAGAAGCGGGACCGGGAGACTTGGCAGCAGATCAAAGATACGCTGAAGGCGGCGGGTATCCCCGGCGTGAAGGCCGGTCATTACCTGCAGGAAACGGTGATGGGCGGCGGCTGCGGGGCTAAACTGGACCCGCGGGATTTCGGACCTAAAGGGAAGATTGATCGGGATATCTACTGGGTGGAGGTGCCGGTGGAGGAGGAGAGTGCCGCCAGAGAGGCGCTGCGTGAGGCCGGTATTGTCCCTGTGGTAGAGGAGAACGTGCTGCAGGATGCCGCGCTTCGAAAGAAGCCGGCAGATAAGAATGAGTGGTAAATATCCGGCAGATAAGAACGACTGGTAAGAAGCCAACGGATAAGAACGAGTGGTAAGAGCCCGCAGAAAAGATCCCTGCGGGAAAGAACCGGCAGCCGGGATTATAATGGCGCCTGTTATTATAGTTGGACTACATTGGGTAGAATGTCTACTATACGAAAATAATATAGTAAACCCAATGATAAAAATATAACGAAAACCGGCGAAAATCACCGTAAATACATTGACTTTGCGTAAATTAGTGATATAGTGATTCCCGGGATGATAAAATTATAAACATCCCGGAAACTTTTCATGAAAAAAGGAGGAATTATTATGATTAGTTTCATCCTGTGTTTCGTGATCCTGATTTGCGGCTACCTGTTTTACGGCAAGTACGTGGACGGAATCTTTAATCCGGATGACAGAGAGACCCCTGCTGTGGCGATCAACGATGGTGTTGACTACGTTGTGATGCCGGAGTGGAAGCTGTTCCTGGTGCAGCTGCTGAATATCGCCGGCCTTGGCCCGATCTTTGGTGCGCTGTCCGGTGCTATGTGGGGACCTGTGGTCTTCCTATGGATCACGTTTGGTACGGTGTTTGCCGGTGCTGTGCACGATTATTTCGCCGGTATGCTTTCCGAGCGGAATAACGGCGCCTCTATTTCTGAGGTCACCGGTATTTATCTGGGCGAGACAATGAAGGCCATCATGCGTGTATTCTCCGTGATCCTGCTGATCATGGTCGGTACCGTGTTCGCCGTAGGTCCCGCGGGCCTGCTGGTCACACTGTTCAAGAACAGCGGTGTGGAAAGCGGAATCGTGACGCAGGCCACCTTCTGGCTGGCGATCATCCTGATTTACTACTTCATTGCAACGTTTATCTCCGTGGATAAGGTCATCGGTAAGATTTATCCTATCTTCGGTATCTGCCTGATCGTCATGGCTGTGGGCGTTTGCTTCGGTACTCTTACCAGCGGACAGCCGATCCCCGAGATCTGGGCTAACTTTAAGAACATCCATCCCAAGGGAACTCCCATCTGGGCATTCATGTTCATCACCGTGGCCTGCGGCGCCATCTCCGGTTTCCACGCAACGCAGTCTCCTCTGATGGCACGCTGCCTGAAGAGCGAGCGTCAGGGTAAATTCGTATTCTACGGCGCCATGGTTGCCGAGGGTATCATCGCTCTGATCTGGGCTGCTGCCGGCGCAACGCTGCTGGGCGTGGATCAGCTGGCGGAAATGGGCGGCGGAAACGCCAACACCGTTTACACCATCTGCACCATGACCATGGGCCGTATCGGTATCATCCTGGCTATGCTGGGCGTTATCGCCTGCCCCATCACCTCCGGTGACACGGCTTTCCGTAGCGCTCGTCTGACCCTGGCTGACTGGTTCAAGCTGGATATGGGGAACTGGAAGACCCGTCTGGCCCTCTGCATCCCGGTGCTTGGCATCGGCGCGATCCTGGGCTTCGGCAACACCCTGGGCTTCATTGATTATCAGATCATCTGGCGTTACTTCAGCTGGTCCAACCAGACACTGGCCATGATCGTTCTGTGGGCAGGATCCATGTTCCTGGCACAGAATAAGAGGAACTACTGGATCACCGCGATTCCGGCGACCTTTATGAGCGCCGTTTCCAGCACCTATTTCATGATGGCACCTGAGTGCATGGGCCTGATCCCGGTATTCACCAACAACAAGATGATCGGTTACCCGGTCGGCATCATTGTTGCCATCGCGTTCCTGGCTCTGTTCCTTTCCAAGGCAAAGAAAGCTGCCGCGTAAGTGGTATCCGGCAGGGAGGGATCGCGGCCGGGCAGGAGACTATTTGAATATGATCTGAGGGCAGGAATCTGGGTTCCTGCCCTCTTATGCGTTCCTGCGGATGATGCCTGCAGGGGAATATAGACGTCCGTAAAGTCGAATCTGTTACGGATCATGGGGAGGAAGAACTAATGAGTATGATTACCGCTCCGCTGGGAGCCCGCACGCTGCCGAAGGATGTGCTGGCGCGGGATAAAAAAGAATGTCGGAAGATCGGTCCCTGCGGGCTGGGCGAGGAGGCGCTGTATGTGGGCAGCCGCTTTCTCAGCCGGTATTATTATATTCCGTGGGGGGAGGTCCGTCGTGTCTTTAAGCGTGTGGCCATGAGCGCGGGCGGATACACCGGCAAGGGCGTGTTCGGCTCCATGGCGTATCTGGTGGTGCAGTTCGGCGGACAGGAACATTCCTGCAATTTCCGGAACGAGGCGGAGCTGGACCAGCTGCTGGCGCAGATCGATGCTGCACATCCGCAGATCCCCACGCACAGTGCGCAGGCGGAACGGAAGCTGGCGGAGGCAGAGGCGAAGGAGAAGGCACGGTATGTGAAGGACCTTTCGCCGGAGGCGGAGAACACGCTGGCGGAGCTTTTCGGCGCAAAACGGTATCTGGAGGCACGCCCGGAGGTGCCGCGCATGCTGACAGCCACGGCAAAGCAGAAGCGCGTGGTGGATCAGATGAAGCCCTCGGCCAGGATCTTAGGCGCCGTGGTAGGCACACTTGGCTTGCTGGCGGCCGTGTACGGACTGTACGGTCTGCTGGCCGGCACCGGCACGGGAATGTATTTCCTGCTGGGCGGCGGCGCGGCTTTCTTCTTTATCTATTCTGCCAGCCTGTTCCCGGGAAAGTGGAACAGCAAGAAATATGCCTTGTCCCAATGGGAGGAGGCGCTGGAAGCCAGCCGTCAGTTTATCGCCGGGCGGGGAGACTTCCCCACGCCGCCGCAGTACGCGCACCCGGTGGTGCTGGACCGCATGATGCGTGTGGTCCGGGAAGGCCGGGCACACAGCGCGGCAGACGCGCTGACACAGGTGAAGGCGGATCTGAAGGCGCTGAACGCGAGTGTAACGGTATCACAGCAGGAGCACGATGAAGTGGTGGAGATCAAACCGATGTTCCTGGTGTGCGATTACCAGGACTGAAAAGGGGGAAAGTGCGGTGGAAGAACTGTTTCAATTTCTGGAAGAAGAGGGTATTGATAAGCATCTGTTAGCTTCCGTAAAAGCTTTCCGCGATGCCCACGCCGTGGAAGAAGAGGATGCGGCGCGCGTGCCGGTTCCGGAGTATTTCTATTATGGAAAGCGTACCTGGGAGCTGGCGCTGGCGGCTCTCCTGGCGGGCAAGAATCTTCTGCTGGCCGGACCGAAGGCCACGGGAAAGAATGTGCTGGCGGAAAATCTGGCGGCACTTTTCGGGCGTCCTCTCTGGAATGTTTCCTTCCATGTAAACGTGGACGCCGCTTATCTGATCGGCACGGATACATACAACGGTCAGTCTGTGGTATTCCGGCCCGGTCCCATCTGGCTGTGCGCAGCCCGCGGCGGCTTCGGCGTGCTGGATGAGATCAACATGGCCAAGAACGAGGCACTGGCAGTGCTGCATGCGGCGCTGGACTTCCGACGCTGCCTGGATGTGCCGGGCTATACGCGGACCGAGCTGCGGGAGGAGACTCGTTTTATCGGCACCATGAACTATGGCTACGCCGGCACAAGAGATCTGAACGAGGCGCTGACCTCCCGTTTTGCCGTGCTGGATATGCCCCTGATCGCCGGGGAAGACCTGGAGCGCCTGATCATCCGCCGCTATCCGGACATCAGTCGCAGCATCTGTTCACAGTTGGTGAAGCTGTACGGAGAGCTGGAAAAGAAGGCAGAGAGCGCGGAGATCTCTGATTCCGCGGTGGATCTGCGAGGCCTTCTGGATGCGGTGGCGCTAATGGCACAGGGGATTTCCTCCGGGGATGCACTGGAAATGTGCATCGTGAACAAGACCTTTGATTCCTATGAGCGTGGGCTGATCCGGGATGTGATCGAGGCCCGGATTCCCGCGGACCTGAACCGGGAGATTATGTTTAACAAATGATCAAGAAAGAATTTTCGGGCAGCGCGAGGCGTGCCAGAAATATTATATGGAATGCAGCAGGGAGGTACGATTTCGAACCTCCCTTTATGGCTTTTTTCCCGAACGGCGTGCCGGATCATTACTTTAACATGGTCGTGGGCCTGGTAAAGAAATGGCTGGATCTGGACCGTATCTGGGATTTTTTTGCTGAATACGAGGGGGATCACCGGGCAGAGGAGTTCGATGAATTTCTGTGGCTGGGGCTGGAAAACTGCGTCTATGAAAAAGAGGTGCGCGAGCGGCCCATTTTAGAAGCGCTGCGGCGGCAGCGGGCGGCGCGCTTTTATAAAGAGCAGGAATCTATGACCCGGCAGCAGATGGAATACCAGAGCATGCCGGTCTATACGCAGCAGGAAGCGCGGTGGTCCCGAGTGCTGGGGCGCCGCGGGCCGGTGCTGACGCCCAAAGAGGCGCGGATGGCTGAGGCGCTTTGTTTTTCCGGAGAACTGGATACGGAGGCTGTGATCTCCGCCATGCAGCAGTTCCTGGAAGAGTTCTTCCGCTATCAGCCGGGAAAGTCTCCGGTAAAGAAGGGGCGGGCAAATCCGCTGGCCAGGTTCTTTCTTCGGCATGAGCATCAGCGCAGAGACCACTTCCTGGTGCGGACCGGTACCGGGGAAGGAGATCATCCGCGGGCGGTGACGCTGGGGCATGCCGGTCTTGGAAAGCATCATGCGCCCACAGAAGAGGATGCCGCGTACATACGGGCTGTCTTCGGCAGATGTGCTGTCACGGAGAATGAACTGCGGATCCTGCAGAATGATCTGTGCGTGGGAGAGGATGCGGACTGCCGTGTATGGATCACGAAGGGAGAGCCGGCGCCGGACGCACTGCCTTTAAAAGAGGCGGAGGAGATCCGCCAGGCCAGAGACCGGCAGCGGGAGAGCAATGAAGCCTTCCGTAAAGAACACGCGGTGCAGATGCAGGGCGCCGTGAAGGCTCTGTCTGTCCGGGTGGAGACCATGCTGGCGTCTTACCTGCGGCATCTGCCGGAGCCTGCCAGGGCGGGGCGCATCTGCCCGGAAAAGGCCTACCGTCTGCCGCTGCTGCAGGACGGACGGGTCTTTTTAAAGGACGGAGAGGATACGGAGGCGGAGATTTTTGTGGATCTGCTGCTGGATGCCTCCCAGTCCCGCATGAATTCTCAGGAAATGCTTTCCGCGGAGGCGTGGATCGTGGCGCAAAGCCTGGTAAAGCTTCATGTGCCGGTGAGGGTGTGCGCGTTCCGAAGCCTCCGGGGCTATACGGTGCTGGAGGAGCTGAAGACCGCTTCGGAAAAGGACTGCAGCGGGATCTTTCGGTATTATGCGGGCGGCTGGAACCGGGATGCCCTGGCGCTGAAGATACTGGGGCGGCTGGAGGATGATCCGCTGATGCAGGGCAAGCAGCGCATCCTTCTGGTAATGACAGATGCCAGCCCGAATGACTCCACCCCCGCCGCGGCTACAGATCGGCTGGTGCCGCGGGAGTACGAGGGTGCCCTGGGCGTGCGGGCCGCGGAGGAAGCGGTACGCCATCTGCGAAAGAATGGGCTCCGCGTGGGCGCCGTTTTTCATGGGAATCCCTCTCATCTGGGGGACTTGAATCAGATCTTTGGCCATGCAAATGTACGTATCCGCAAAGCATCCCAGCTGGCGCAGGGCGTCAGCGACCTTCTTCTGATGCTGCTGCGCGAAATGCAGACAGATTGAAGTGCGGCCCCGGGGACGCGGAATCCTGTCACTGAAACATGCTTGCAATGTGACGGGCGATAGTGTAAAATGCTGAATAAGTATGCGGTGTAAAATGGATATCTATAAAGAAGATATCCGGAAGACGTGCACACGGGAGGCAGATATGATACGGGTAGCGATTGTGGAGGACGATGCGTCCTGCGCAGCGGAGATCGAGGGATATTTGCATAAATATGAAGGGGAAAAAGGTCTCCGGATGGAGATCGATCTTTTTACGGACGGAGATGCGATTGTCTCCCGGTATCCTGCGGCTTACGATATCCTGCTGATGGATATCGAACTGCCGCTGATGTCCGGCATGGAGGCGGCGGAGGAGATCCGGCAGATGGATCAGGACGTGGAAATCATCTTTATCACCAATTCCCCGCACTATGCCATTCAGGGCTATCGGGTGAGGGCGCTGGATTATATCCTGAAGCCCGTGAATTACTATGCCTTTTCTCAGACCCTGAATCGTGCGCTGGAGCGGAAGCTTCAAAAAAAGGAACATTTTCTGGTGCTCAATGTAAAAGGCGGAAAACAGCGCGTTTCTATCCGCCGCATCCGCTATGTGGAGGTACAGGATCATGACCTGACCTTTCATATGGAAGACGGAAATATTCAAGCCCGGGGAACCATCCGGGATGTGGTGGAGGAGCTGCAGGAGGAGGGCTTTTTCCACTGCAATAAAGGATACCTGATCAATCTGGCGTATGTGGACGGCATCAACGGCATGGATATTTCTATCGGGAAGGATAAAATCCCCGTGGGGCGCACCCGCAAGAAGGCCTTTATGGAAGCCATGAACCGTTTTCTGAGCGAACAGACATGATAAGGCTGCTGATTCCGCCGCTGGATCTGACCAATACGCCCGGTATTTATTACGCCGTCTCCTCCGGGCTGGCCGTTATCCTTTTTATCATGCTGAATAAGAAGCGGGGCACGGCTGCCTGGCGGATCCCCAGATTGGCCGCCGTGTGGATCCTGCTGTTTCTTTTTATGCTGTTTACCTATCGCATACGTGTAGAACTTTTCCTGCTCTGCGTGGTGATAGAAGCAGGGATGCTGGTGTGTATGATGCGCATCGGTACAGATATGAGCTGGAACAATACGCTCTATTTTGGCGCGCGGGCGTTCATTATGGGGGAGTTTATGGCTTCCCTGGAATGGCAGTTATTTTATTATGCGCTTACAAAGCTTGGCGTGCCGCTTCGTATGTGGATCAACATTCTGTTTCAGATAGTGATATTCGGTGCGGCCTTTTTGATATTCTGGCTGATGGAACGCAGATTTGCGGAAGGAAATCTGACGCTTGTGATCTCAAGGCGGGAGCTGATCACAGTGATAGTGCTTGTGGCCATCACATACGCGCTCAGTAATATCAGCTATGTCCTGAAGAATTCGCCTTTTTCCAGCGCCTTTACACATGAGATCTTTAGCATACGGACGCTGGCAGATCTGGGAGGCGTAGCCATTCTTTTCAGTTATCACATGGTATTGCATGAGCTGAATACCATGAAAGAGGTGTCGGAGCTGCAGCGTGTGCTGGACCAGCAGATGGAGCAGTTTCATCTCTCTGAAGAAACGGTGGATCTGATCAATCGCAAATATCACGATCTGAAGCACCAGATCGCATATCTGAAGAGTGATATCACTGAGGAGGAAAAGCGGGCCTATCTGGATGAGATGGAAAAGGAGGTCCGCATTTACGAGGCACAGAACCGTACCGGTAACCATGTGGTGGATACCATTCTTACAGAAAAGAGTCTGCTGTGCCGAAAGAAGGATATTCAGCTGACCGCGGTGGTGGATGGCACAGCCGTGGATTTTCTTCCGGTGCCGGAGATCTGTTCCCTGTTGGGGAACGCGCTGGATAATGCCCTGGAGGCTGCCGGAGAGGTACAGCGGAAGGAGGAACGGCTGATTCGTTTTTCCGTGAGCAGGCAGAGAGATTTTCTGCAGATTCAGGTGGAGAATCGATTTGAAGGAACGCGGAGGATGAAAGACGGGCTTCCGCAGACTACAAAATCCGACAGTAAGCAGCACGGTTTCGGCGTGCTGAGCATGAAAAAGATCGTGGAAAAGTATGACGGCTCCCTGCGGGTGAGCACAAAGGATGGATGGTTCCTGCTGCATATACTGATGCCCGTTCCGGAGGAAAAGAAGGCTGTCTGGGCCGAACAGGCAGAGGACGCTGTCTGAGGAGTTTGATAATATGAAAAATATGACCAGTGGAAACGGGACATACCAGGCCTATACCGGGTTTGCGGAGGTCTACGACCGCTTTATGGAAAACGTGCCCTATGATGACTGGGAGGCGTGGATCGCTTCGCAGCTGGAGGCATCGGGATATGCCGGGCAGCTGGTGTTGGAGCTTGGCTGCGGCACCGGCATTATGACGGAGCGTCTGGCGGCCCGCGGATATGATATGATCGGCGTGGATCTTTCCGAGGATATGCTGGCGGAGGCTATGGAAAAACGCAGCCTCTCCGGACACAATATTTTATATCTTCAGCAGGATATGCG
This sequence comes from uncultured Lachnospiraceae bacterium, assembly GCA_946537305.1. Lineage (GTDB taxonomy): Bacteria > Bacillota > Clostridia > Lachnospirales > Lachnospiraceae > UBA3305. The sequence continues at coordinate 26,126 of CAMNFR010000015.1, forward strand.
GGAATTTGAACTGTACGGCACGGTGGCGGCCGTGGTGTGCATCTGCGATTCCCTGAATTACATTACGGCGCGCAGGGATCTGACGCAGGTATTCCGGCTGGTGAATAATTATCTGGATCCCGGCGGCCTGTTCCTGTTCGATTTTAACACGCCGGCGGCCTATCTGAGCCCGCTGCGGGAGCATCCCATTGTAGAAGAAGCGGATGGGATCACCATGATCTGGGAGAACGAGTACCGGCCCCAGGAGGCGCTGAACGATCACCGGGTGACCTTTTTCCTGCCGGTGGCAGCAGAGGCGGAGACCGTGGATGAATGTGATGGCCCGTATACGCCTTCGGGCCCGCAGGAGGACGGCGACCCGTTATATATGAAGGTACAGGAGCTGCACGAGCAGCGCGCCTATACCCTGGAAGAGATCCGGGACTGTCTGGCGGAAGCAGGGCTTACGTTCTGCGAGGCTGTGGATGCGGACACGAAGGGCGAGGTGACAGCGCAGACCCAGCGGGTTTTGTGTGTTGCCAGAGAGTGTGGGAAATGAGATATCTATTCAGAACCATGCGAAATTTGAGAGAAGGAGCGTAACAGAAAATGTCTGATTATATGATTCGCGCGGTGGCCGCGGGCGGAAGCATTCGTGCCTTTGCGGCGACGACCCGCGATACCGTGGAGGAGGCGCGCAGACGCCACAATACCAGCCCCGTGGTGACGGCGGCGCTGGGAAGACTTTTGACCGGTGCTGCGATGATGGGCAGCATGATGAAGGGAGATCGGGACCGCCTTACACTGAAGATCAACGGGGACGGACCGGTAAAATCTCTGACGGCCGTGGCCGACAGCAAGGGGAATGTGAAAGGCTATGCTGAGGAGCCGCAGGTCATCCTGCATGCCAACGACAAGGGCAAGCTGGATGTGGCCGGAGCCGTAGGCATCGGTGTGCTGACGGTCACAAAGGATATCGGCCTTAAGGAGCCCTATGTAGGGACCTCCATGCTGGTGACCAGTGAGATCGCGGAAGACATTACCTATTATTTTGCTACGTCAGAACAGACGCCCTCGGCCGTGGCGCTGGGCGTTCTGATGAACCGGGAGAACACGGTGCGGCAGGCCGGCGGCTTTATTCTGCAGCTGATGCCGAACGTGGATGAGGAGACCATCTCCCGGCTGGAAAAGCGCATCGGAGAAATTACTTCTATCACGGCGCTGCTGGATAAGGGCATGAGCCCGGAGGAGATCCTTGCGTACGTGCTGGAGGGTTTCGAAATAGAGATCCTGGACAAAAAGCCGGTGGGCTTCTACTGCGGCTGCAACAAGCAGCGGATCCGCGGTGCCATTGTAAGCCTGGGCAGAAAGGATCTGGAAAGCCTGATCGAAGATCGTGAGCCGGTGGAAGTACACTGCGACTACTGCAACACCAGCTATCTGTTCTCCGTGGAGGAGATCGAAGAGATCCTGGAGAAGGCGAAATAAATATTTATTAGATTGGTAAATCATACGGAAAGGGGAAAATGTTATGATTTCCGAGAAAATGAAGCCGCTTGTTAACAACAATTCAGCCATCCGCGCCATGTTTGAAGAAGGCGCGCAGATGAAGGCCGTTTACGGGGCGGACCAGGTGTATGATTTCAGCCTGGGAAATCCCAATGTGCCGGCGCCGAAAGAGGTCAAGGAAGCCATCTATGATATCCTGGAGAACGAAGAATCCACATATGTCCATGGATATATGAGCAACGCGGGCTTTCCTTCTACCAGAAAGGCTATCGCGGAATCTCTGAACCGCCGGTTCGGCACCTCCTTTGGCCCGGATAATATCATTATGACCGTGGGGGCGGCCAGCGGCCTGAACGTGGCGCTGAAGACCCTGCTGAATCCCGGGGATGAGGTGGTCACCTTTGCGCCTTACTTTGTGGAGTACGGCAGCTATGTAGGCAACTATGACGGAAAGCTGGTGGTGGTGCCGGCCGATACAAAGACCTTCCAGCCGAATCTGGAGGCGTTTTCGGAAAAGCTTTCGGAAAAGACCCGTGCGGTCATCATCAACACACCGCATAACCCTACCGGGGTGATCTATTCCGAGGAGACGCTTAAGAAGCTGGCGGCTATTCTGGAAGAGCAGCAAAAGAAAAACGGCAGTCCCATCTTCCTGCTGTCGGATGAGCCCTACCGTGAGCTGGCCTATGACGGCGCCGTGGTCCCCTATGTGACCAAATATTACAACAATACGATCGTAGGATATTCCTACAGCAAGTCCCTGTCCCTGCCGGGCGAGCGGATCGGTTATCTGGTGATCCCGGATGAGCTGGAGGATTCGGAGACGGTGATCACCGCCGCCACCATTGCCACCCGCGTTTCCGGCGCGGTGAACGCACCTTCGCTGATGCAGCTGGTGATCGAGCGGTGTGTGGACGCCCAGTGCGACGTGGGCTATTACGAGCGGAACCGCAACGCCCTGTACAACGGCCTGAAAGAGCTGGGCTTTGAGTGCATAAAGCCCCAGGGCGCATTTTATCTGTGGGTAAAATCCCCCGTGGAGGATGAAAAAGCCTTCGTGGCCAAGGGCAAAGAGTATCATATCCTGATGGTACCCGGCAGCTCTTTTGCATGCCCCGGCTACGTAAGATTGGCATACTGCGTATCCTACGAGACCATCCTCAATTCCATGCCTGCATTCAAGGCACTGGCGGAAGAATACAAACTGTAACTTCTATTGAATTTCCAGGTCGGCTTCCCGAAATTCTTTGACCTCCGGCAGAGCATTTTCGGACCGGCAGTACTGCCGGAATTCCTGCGGCGGGGAGCCGATGCGTTTGGTGAACAGATTGGTGAAGTGGTAGGCGTTTTCATAGCCTACCTTTTCAGCGATCTCGTGGATGCTGATATTGGTGTGGATCAAAAGGTCCTTGGCGATATTCAGCCGGTAGTCGATCAGGTAATTGATGGGCGAAACGCCGAACGCGGTATAAAAGCTGCGGGAAAGATGAGAGCTGCTCATGGCAAACTGTCTTGCGAGCGTGGCCAGGGTGATCTCTTCCTGATAGTGCTTCATCAGCCAGCGGAGCACATCCTGCATGGGCAGATCCACGGGTACAGGGCTGTTCAGATAATGGCTGTGCAGCATGGAGATCGCAAACAGCACCAGAGAACAACTGTGGTGACGGATAAAATCGGTCTTTTCATGCCCGGGATAGGGAAGCTGAGCTAACTCATAGATAAAGGAAAAGGCTCCGTCCACATAATTCAGGTACGAAGAAAAGTCTGCGGCCTGGTAGGGGTTTTCTATAAGCATGCGGGAAAAGCGTTCCCCGGGAACAGCAAACAGAGAGATCCCCCAGAATTCCATGGATTCTGAGCCCCGGCACCCACAGGAATGCAGCTGCCCGGGCTTAATGAGAAAGAGCCGCCCGGGGGCAAGCTCGTGTTCTACGTTTTCTATGCGTAAAAAGCCTTTTCCGCGTGTGCAGAACATAATCCGGCATTCATCTGAATGGTCATGGAAGGGACGGAACTGACCCTCCTCCGAGCGGCTGAATTCCAGGAAATTCAGAGGTATGTTGGCCCGCAGTGGTTCTTCTGATACATGTTCGGCATCAAAAATATATTTCCACATATTTCCTTATCCTCCTAACATAGTATTATACCACACATTTGTGCAAAAATCCAATGGTAATTGTCGTAAAAAGGGGGTTGCTTTTTCACGGCGCTGGTTATACAATCATTTCGTTTATGTTGCCGAAATGTATAGCAGGAAAGAGAGTTTTTTATGGTAAGAGAAGATATCCGAAATATTGCCATCATCGCCCATGTTGACCACGGTAAAACGACCCTGGTGGACGAGCTGCTGAAGCAGAGCGGAGTGTTCCGCGAGAACCAGGAGGTCATGGAGCGTGTGATGGATTCCAACGACATCGAGCGTGAGAGAGGAATCACCATCCTTTCCAAGAACACCGCCGTTTTTTACAAAAACACCAAGATCAATATTATTGATACCCCCGGCCACGCGGATTTCGGCGGGGAGGTGGAGCGCGTCCTGAAGATGGTAAACGGCGTGGTGCTGGTGGTGGATGCCTTTGAGGGCCCCATGCCGCAGACCCGTTTTGTGCTGCAGAAGGCCCTGGCGCTGGATCTTTCCGTGGTGGTCTGCATCAATAAGGTAGACCGCGACGGTGCCCGCCCGGAGGAAGTGGTGGATGAGGTACTGGAGCTGCTGATGGATCTGGATGCCAACGACAAGCAGCTGGATTGTCCCTTTGTGTATGCGTCCGCCAAGGCCGGTTGGGCCGCCAGAGAGCTGGATGAGCCGCGCAAGAACATGGTACCGCTGTTCGAGACGATTCTCGAATCTATTCCGGCCCCGGAGGGAGATCCGGATGCGGATACCCAGGTGCTGATTTCCACCATCGATTACAATGAATATGTCGGCCGCATCGGCGTCGGCAAGGTGGATAACGGATCTCTGAAGGTGAACCAGGAGGTGCTTCTGGTAAACCATCATGATCCCTCCAAGCGCCAGAAGGTAAAGATCAGCAAGCTGTATGAATTCGACGGGCTGAATAAGGTAGATGTGCGGGAAGCGAATGTCGGCGCGATCGTCGCCATTTCCGGCATCCCTGATATCCGTATCGGGGATACCATCTGCTCCCCCGAAAATCCTGTTCCGATCCCCTTCCAGAAGATCTCGGAGCCGACCATTTCCATGAATGTACTGGTCAATGATTCTCCGTTCGCGGGTCAGGAAGGTAAATATGTCACCTCCCGTCATATCCGTGACCGTCTGTTCCGGGAGCTGAATACAGATGTCAGCCTTCGCGTGGAGGAGACGGACAGCGCGGACTGCTTTAAGGTTTCCGGGCGCGGTGAGCTGCACCTTTCCGTGCTGATCGAGAATATGCGCCGCGAAGGATATGAATTTGCCGTCAGCAAGGCAGAGGTCATCTATAAGACAGGGCCCCAGGGAAGACCGCTGGAGCCCATGGAGCGTGTATATGTGGATGTGCCGGATGAGTTCGCCGGTGCAGTCATTGAAAAGCTCTCCATCCGCAAGGGTGAGCTGCAGAGCATGAATCCCGGACAGGGCGGGACCACCCGACTGGAGTTTTCCATTCCGTCCCGCGGACTGATCGGCTACCGCGATGAGTTCCTGACAGATACGAAGGGCAACGGCGTGATGAATCAGCTGTTCGACGGCTATGCGCTGTACAAAGGAGAGATCCAGTACCGCACGACCGGTTCCCTGATCGCCTATGAGACGGGCGTGGCAGTGGCCTACGGTATCTTTAACGCACAGGACCGCGGCATTATGTTCATCCGTCCCGGCGACAAGGTCTATTCCGGCATGGTCGTGGGCCAGAACGCGAAGACCGATGACATTGAGGTGAATGTCTGCAAGACCAAGCACCTGACCAATACCCGTTCCTCCGGCGCCGATGAAGCGCTGAAGCTGGTGCCGCCGAAGGAGATGAGCCTGGAGCAGGCCATGGAATACATCGGCACGGATGAGCTTCTGGAGGTAACGCCCAAGACCCTGCGCATCCGCAAGCGCATTCTGGATCCCACCAAGCGCAAGAGAGAGATGATCCGCCGGAAATCCTGATGGCGGAAATTCATCGCACATTCAGATAACCTTGAATGTCCGGATATTCCGGCCTACCTATTCTGTCCGCTTATTTTCACGCATGAAGCGGCACAGCTGACCGATGGCCGGATTGTCATTTTCCGGCATCCAGCACATTTCAAAAGGCATGGTCTCCGCCTCGCCTCCCTCGGTATAGAGGGGGATGATGCGGAGATTTTTAGAATGAGAGAACCAGCGCACGCAGTATTCCGGCATGATGGCCACGCCAAAACCGGCGGAGACCATTAACAACAGGGCCTCGGATTCTTTCTCCCGCGCCGCGATGCGTGGTATAAAGCCACCTCGCTTATGGCAGACGATGACCTCCTCTGCCTCCGTGTTGGCGCGGTCTTTGGGCTGCATGATGATGAAATCCTCATTCTTCAGGTCCCGATAGGTCAGGCGCCGGCGGCTGGCCAGCGGATGGCCGGGCCACAGAATGGCCATCACGGGGAAATCTTTCAGATACTGATGGGAAAGATGAGGAAATTCCATCACGTGGGGGACCAGGTTGAACATAATATCGCAGCCGCCGTTCTGCAGGGCCTGATAGAGCGCGCCCATGTTGTCCCGCAGCAGGCGGACTTCGATCAGTGGGAAGGCGTTGCGGAAGGCCCGGAGCGTCTCACTGAAATTGCTCTGTTCATACCCCTTCACATAGCCGATGGTGATGCTTCCCGAGATGCCCTCCGCGGCGGTCTGGGCCAGCTTCAGGGCTTCTTCTGACCGCTCCAGGATGGCCAGGGCTTCCCGGTAGAAGACCCGGCCGGCGGCGGTGAGCTCCACCCGGTGAGAACCGCGGATGAACAGCGGCACCCCGACCTTGTTTTCCAGGGCCTTGATCTGCAGGGACATGGCCGTCTGGGAGATAAAACATTTTTCGGCGGCGCGGGTAAAGTTCAGGGTCTCCGCGGCGGCAACAAAATAGGTGAGCTGATTCAGGTTCATGGGTGGCCTCCTCCGTACGTGCCATAAGTTTTTCTTAATAATACGGCGGGATTTCCGCCTTGGCAAGGGGAATTCTACCGGTTGTGCATTATTTTCGCATTTCGTAGGGGATTCCTACCGGTTGTGCATTGCTTTCGCATTTTGTAGGAGGCATAAAACTTGAGACTGGGGATTGGTTCATGTTTCAGGCGGGTATGAAAGCTTCCGCCCCTCAGTCCTGCCCCGGTCGCTGCCGGTCTCTTCGAAAATGTGCAAAATCAGGCTCCCGGAGATGATTTACAACCCGCCTGAATCAGAGAATCTTAAAAATTGTCAAGAGAGAAGCTTGATTTGTTCATAGAGCTTTACTTCAAAAGCGATTACAACCCGTTTGGGGGGTGGTGGGAAGCTGTTTTCGATAAATCCGGGTTGTAAATGATCAGAAAAGATGTGATTTTGCCCAATGTGCTGTATGAGGAATGGTCAGCTTGTGTTAAGGCGAGATAAACGGGTTGTAAAGCGTTCCAGAGGAGAAAAATATTGAACATTAGAGGAAAATAAGGGCTTCACAAGGCTAAATTGTCAAGGAGGAATTTATATCATGAGAGCAGTTGTGACGGCTGTGAATGAGGCCGCGGTGACGATTGACGGCAGAACGGTGGGGAGTATCGGCAGGGGATTTCTGGTGCTTCTGGGGGTGGCTCCGGAGGATACGGAGGCGCAGGCGAAGCGTCTGGCGGATAAGATCTGCGGACTGCGTGTTTTTGAGGATGAGGCCGGGAAGATGAACCTGAACCTGGCGGCCGTGGGCGGAGAGGTGCTGGTGGTCTCTCAGTTTACGCTGTATGCGAATTGTAAGAAGGGAAACCGGCCTAGTTTTGTGAAGGCAGCCGGCCCGGATATTGCCATTCCTATGTATGAGCGTTTTATGGAACTGGTGCGGGAACATGGGTTTCATGTGGAGCACGGTGAATTCGGTGCTATGATGGAGGTGTCCAGTGTCAATAACGGTCCCGTGACCATCATTATGGATACGGATGAACTGTAGTCAGAGCCGTTACTCAAAAAATTGAAATTATATCTTTGCAGATACTATATTTTGTGGTATATTATTCTTGGTTGTGAAAGGCAGTGTGGCCAGCAGTGGGCTCACTGCCTTTATCACGGAGAAAGGAGAAGATGATGAACGAAAACGGTAACATTCGTGACGCCAGAACTTTGGGGATGCCCAAAATGCTCCTGCTTGGCCTTCAGCACATGTTTGCCATGTTCGGAGCCACGATTCTGGTTCCTATTCTTGTAAACGGTTATTTCCACGGCGAGGGACTTTCCGTTCAGGTCACCCTTTTCTTCGCCGGCGTTGGCACTTTGTTCTTCCATATTTGCTCTCGTATGAAGGTACCGGCTTTTCTGGGTTCCTCTTTTGCATTCCTTGGCGGATTTGCAACAGTGGCGGAACTCAAGACCGGTATTTTTGCTGATATGAGCTATGGGGAGAAGCTGCCCTACGCCTGCGGCGGTATTGTGGTGGCAGGTCTTTTGTACCTCATCCTGGCGGCTGTGATCAAACTGGTGGGGGTAAAGCGTGTTATGCATTACCTGCCGCCTGTGGTGACCGGCCCCATCATTATCTGCATCGGCCTCAGCCTGGCCCCCTCAGCCGTCGGCAATGCGTCCAGTTTCTGGCCGCTGGCCCTGATCGCGCTTGTGACGATCATTATCTTTAATATCTGGGGCAAGGGCATGTGGCGCATCATCCCCATCCTGATGGGCGTGGTGATTTCTTACGCGGCGGCGCTGATCTTGAACGCCATGGGCGTGACGGTCGGGGAAGGTGCTCCCCTGTTGGATTTCTCCGGCGTTTCCCAGGCAAGCTTTGTCGGACTGCCGGATTTCCAGATCTGCAAGTTTGATCTGACGGCCATTCTGGTAATGGCGCCCATCGCGCTGGCGACCATGATGGAGCATATCGGTGATATCTCCGCCATCTCCGCCACGGTGGGAGAGAACTTTATTGAAGATCCCGGCCTGCACCGCACCATCATCGGCGACGGTCTGGCTACCTCCCTTTCCGCGCTGTTCGGCGGCCCTGCGAACACTACCTATGGTGAGAACACCGGCGTACTGGAACTTTCTCATGTGCATGATCCCCGGGTCATCCGCATTGCGGCCTGCTTCGCGATCATCCTGAGCTTTATCCCCAAGATGGCTGCTATCATCAGCTCCCTGCCTTCCTCTATCGTGGGCGGCGTCAGCTTTGTGCTGTACGGCATGATCTCTGCCATCGGTATCCGCAATCTGGTGGAAAATAACGTGGACTTCAAGCAGTCCCGCAATCTGCTGATCGCAGCGGTCATCATGGTCTGCGGCCTGGGCTTCGCCAATGGTGTGACCTTTCAGGTGGGCGGCGCTTCCATTACGCTGACCGGTCTGGCACTGGCGGCCATTTTCGGCATCCTGCTGAACGCCATTCTGCCCGGCAACGATTATCACTTCGGCGAGAATCCTGTCGGCGATATCCATCGCGGCATCGGTATCAACACCTATCCGAAGAAGGATCTGAAAAAGGAACAGAAATAATATAGAGAAAACGATACAGGATGCAGTTGAAAACAGCTTTTTTTAAGAAAGGATGACATCTATGGAAAATGTGACGATTCTGACCCATCCCCTGATCCAGCACAAGATTTCCCGTTTAAGAGACAAACGCACCGGTACCAATGAGTTCCGCGCTCTGGTAGAAGAGATTGCCATGCTGATGGGCTTTGAGGCGCTGAGCGACCTGCCCACCGAGATGGTAGAAGTGGAGACGCCGATTGAAACATGCATGACTCCGGTCATCGCCGGCCGCAAGCTGGCGGTCGTCCCGATTCTCCGGGCGGGCCTGGGCATGGTGGAAGGCATCCTGGATCTGGTGCCTACGGCCAAGGTCGGTCATATCGGCCTGTACCGCGATGAAGTGACCCACGAGCCGCACGAATATTACTGCAAGCTGCCGAGCCCCATCGAACAGCGCATCATCGTGGTCACTGACCCCATGCTGGCGACCGGCGGTTCCGCTGTATCCGCTGTGGACTTCATTAAGCAGCACGGCGGCAAGAACATTAAGTTCCTGTGCATCATCGCTGCGCCCGAAGGTCTGGAGAGACTGCACAAGGCACATCCGGATGTGCAGATCTATGTGGGCTGCCTGGACCGCGAACTGAACGAAAACGCTTACATCTGCCCTGGTCTGGGCGATGCCGGCGACCGTATCTTCGGCACAAAGTAAACGCAAGACGCAAGTCAACAAAACGCGTGTAACGCAGTTACACAGACAGCTATCAGATTTTATTCAGAGAGACAGTATCACAGGTTGATGCTGTCTCTTTTTCTGTATTTCTGTTGCAAATAGCGTAAATTCTTGCTATAATAACTGCGATTATATGCAACTATTCAGATTAGTTGCAAGTAACATTATGAAAGGACACACGATCATGGGCAAGAAATACATTATGGCGCTGGACCAGGGGACGACGAGTTCACGCTGTATTCTGTTTGACGAGACGGGGAGCATCTGCAGCATGGCGCAGAAGGAGTTTAAGCAGTATTATCCGCAGCCCGGATGGGTGGAGCACAATCCGGCGGAAATCTGGTCCTCCCAGCTTTCGGTGGCGATGGAGGCCATGGCACAGATCGATGTGACGGCGGAGGATGTTGCGGGCATCGGCATTACCAACCAGCGGGAGACGACCATCGTGTGGAACCGCCGCACCGGTAAACCGGTCTACCCCGCCATCGTGTGGCAGTGCCGCAGAACGGCGGAGCGCATAGAGCAGCTGGTGGGTGATGGCCTTTCGGATGCCGTGCGGGCCAAAACAGGCCTGGTGCCGGATGCATATTTTTCTGCCAGTAAGATCGCCTGGATCCTGGAGAATGTGCCCGGCGCGCGGGCGAGCGCGGAGGCGGGCGAGCTGGCGTTCGGTACCGTGGAGACCTGGCTGATCTGGCATCTGACCGGGGGAAAGGTCCACGTGACGGACCGCACCAACGCTTCCCGGACCATGCTGTATGACATTCATCGGCTCTGCTGGGACGAGGAGCTGCTCTCTTATTTTAAGATTCCGTTGTCCATGCTGCCGGAGGTAAAGCCTTCCTCCTGCATCTATGGATACACCGAACCGGAGATCATGGGCGGCGCCATCCCGATCGCGGGGGCCGCCGGGGATCAGCAGGCCGCACTTTTCGGCCAGTGCTGCTTTGAACCGGGGCAGGTAAAGAATACCTACGGGACCGGCTGTTTCCTGCTGATGAATACGGGACATGAAGCCATTCCTTCTCACCACGGGCTGGTGACCACCATCGCTGCCGGCACCGGAGAGGTGGAATATGCCCTGGAGGGCAGCGTGTTCGTGGGCGGAGCCTCCATTCAGTGGCTTCGGGACGGGCTTCGGATGATCCAGAACGCGCCGCAGTCAGAAAAATACGCCGAGGCTGTTTCTGATACGGAGGGAGTCTATGTGGTGCCGGCTTTTACAGGGCTTGGCGCGCCGTGGTGGAATCCCTATGCCAGAGGTACCATCGTGGGCGTGACCCGCGGCTGCGCAAAGGAGCATTTCATCCGTGCCACGCTGGAATCCATCGCGTATCAGAGCAATCAGGTGATCGCCGCTATGGAAGAGGATGCGGGCGTGCGCATGTCTTCTCTGCGCGTGGATGGCGGTGCCAGCGCCAATAATTTCCTGATGCAGTTCCAGGCGGATATTTCCTCCGCAGATGTCATTCGGCCGCAGTGTGTGGAGACCACGGCACTCGGCGCCGCGTATCTGGCAGGCCTGGCGGTTGGCTACTGGAAGGATCAGGAACAGATCGCGGCCAACTGGCGGCAGGATCGTGTGTTCACACCGCAGATGAAACCGGAGAAGAGAGAAAAGCTGCTGGCCGGATGGGACAAGGCCGTGCGCTGTGCGCTGCTCTGGGCAGAGGGATAAGAATCATATTTTTTCGGCCAAAATATACGTCACTACGTACAGAATAGAATCCTATCGACGGGGAGAGATGAGGAATGTGTGCGGAGCGAATTAAGAAACTTATGACAGCACTTGGGATGAGCGGCCAGGAGACAGCAGCCTGCTGCGGCGTCAGCCCATCCTATTTCAGTCGTATTAAGAACGGAAAACGAAAACTGCCGGAGAATCATATCATATGGAAGATCCTGGCAGAGAAGGCATCCCGCATCGCGCGGGAAAAGGGACAGCAGGAGAGTCTGCGGCAGCTGACAGGGAGTGATGAACCGGATGCCGTGATGACCTGGCTGTCTGCGGATGCCGTTCCGGAGCAACAGGAGATATCGGATGACAGGACCTGTTCCGGAGAGAGGCTCCGCATGGCCATGAACGCGGCGGGCGTCTCTGCAGCGATGTTAGGAAAGGCGGTAAGACTGGATCCGTCTCAGATCAGCCGTATCCAGAATGGGAGCCGGTCACTGCGGAAGGATACGTCATTGTTCGATAATATCTGCCGCGTTCTGCTGCAGGAACTGAAACAGCCGTCGAAGCGAATGCATTTGGCGGGATTGCTGCACTGTCATGAGGAAGATCTGCCGGAGGGCCGTGCGCTCTCTGAAGGGTTGCGCGAATGGCTGTGCATGGGAGAAGAACAGAAAGCTTTATCCCATTTGCTGTCGGTGATCCGCGGTCTTCCGTATATCGAAGACGCTGTGGCCCCGGATCTGAACTGGAGGGCGAATATAGCAGCCGGTGAAGGGGCGGATGGAATCTCAAGGGATTCTGCGGGAGAAAGAGCGTCGGACAGCCAAATGTACAAGGAAAGGTCCGGCCTCCGCGCGGCAGTTGAGCGCTTTCTGATCCGTGCGATGGATGCCGGCACGGACGTATTGTGTTTTTACTCTGATGAACCCATGGCCTGGGTGGAAGAGGATCCGGCTTTTTTGTATCGCTGGAAACAGATGATGATGGAATGCGCCTTGAAGGGCATCCGGATCTACGTGATCCACAGTGTAGACCAAAATCTGTCAGAGATCACGGAAACTGTCGTCAAATGGATGCCGCTGTATTTGAACGGACAGGTGTTCTCCTGCTATTCGCGCAGGTCCAGGGGCGGCAGATTTGTGCACACACTCTTTCTGGCGCCGGGAATTGCCTGCGTTTACGGAAGCCATGCGGCCGGGGAGAACGGCGGTCTGTATCATTACAGTGAGGAAGAGACCCAACTGGATAGTGCACAGCGCAGCTGGAAACGGCTGGCAGGCGAGGCCTCTCCGCTGGTACGCGTGATCAAAGAGACAGGGCCGGATGTGAAACCGGCGGAAGCGGGGGAGTATCTTGAAATCCGGCTGGATTCGGATTCTGTTACGATCCGGCGCCTGCAGGAACCGCGCCTGTCCTTTGTCTTATGCCACCCCAGGATGCAGGAGGCGTTCCGGGATTATCTGTCCCTGTGATGCCGCAGAAAAAAACAATAAGAATATGTTCTTGCGGAATTGCCTGGTTTATTATATCATACCTATAGCTGTGCCCTTTCGCGTGGCACGTTCTGATACAATTGACCGGCTGTGACCGGCAGACGCCGGAGAGCCGTTTTCTGATAGACGGAGTTATAGAATTATGGTGATCAATTTTGATGAGGAACTGAGCAAGTTCCAGCCGAGCAAGGAAGTAGAACAGGCAGAGGATGCCATCGTCAACATGAACCTGAAGGACATGACGGACATCATGTTGGAACTGATGAAGGAAAAAGGGAAAGGGAAGCGCTAGGATGTACTGCTATAACTGTGGAAGTAAGCTGGGATCCGGGCGCGTCTGCGTAAAATGCGGGGCGGACATATCCACCTACCGCCGCATTGTTCACCTGTCCAACAGCTACTATAACGCTGCGCTGGAAAAGGCAAAGCTGCGCGACCTTACGGGGGCTGCAGACGCCTGTCGCCGCAGCCTTCAATTATATAAGAAGAATACGGATGCCAGAAATCTGCTGGGACTGATTTATTTTGAACTGGGCGAGGTGGTGGATGCCCTGTGCCAGTGGGTCGTGAGCAAAAACCTGCAGCCGAACGATAATCTGGCGGATGAATATCTGGATATCATGCAGGAGGACCGGAATCATCTGGACAGCATGAACCAGGCCATCAAAAAATATAACCTGGCGCTGGATTACGCGCGCCACAACAACCTGGACCTTGCTATCGTGCAGCTGAAACGGGTGCTGAAACAGCAGCCGCATCTGATGAAGGCTTACCAGCTGCTGGCGCTGATCTATATTTCGGACGAGGATTATACCCGCGCCAACCGTCTGCTGAAGCAGGCCCTTAAGCTGGATGCCGGCAACACGCTCTGCCTGAAGTACAGCCGGATGATCCGAGGGAAGCTTTCCCGCGGCGGCAGCATGGAGCGGGAGGCGGAGGAACGCACCCGGGCCGCGCTGATCGCGGCGGAAAAGGTGGAGGATGATGTCATTGTTCCGGATTATATTCCCCGGAAAGCGAAAAGCCACACCATTGCGGCGGCGCTGGCGGGAATGGCGGCGGCATTGTGCCTGTATCATTTTGTGATCCTTCCGACCGTCAACCGCAATGAGCATCTTCAGGAGAACCGGGAGATCGCGGCCTATGACAGTAAGCTTGCGGACAAGGAACTGGAAGTAGCCAACCTGCAGGGCCAGCTGGACGACAACTCCGTGGAAGTCAAGAACATGCAGGAGTCCCTGGCGGCGTTGACCGGTTCCGATGGTCTGTCCACGCAGTATGACAATCTGATCAATGCCCTGGATCTGTATTATTCCAAGGATTCCGAGGATGACGAAGCCGCCCTGGTGGAGGCTTTTCAGCAGATCGATGAGACGGCGGTGGATACCGAAAACTACCGGGAAAAATACGGTATGCTGAAGAAGTATATTACGGTGGACCGGATCGACGCCATCTTTAAAGAAGGGAAGCAGCTGTTTGATGATGATTATTATCAGAAGGCGATCCCTATCTTTGAGAACTGCCTGAAGCTGAATCCGGATTACGTGGATGCTGCCTATTACCTGGCGAAGTGCTACGAGCACCGGAAGGACAACACCAATGCGCTGAAGTATTATCAGATGATCGTGGATAAATTCCAGGACAGCAGCCATTATTCCGAGGCCAAAGACAAGGTCGACGCCCTGGCGCTGCGCGTGGAGGAAGAGGCCGCGGCCGCGGAAGGCGAAGCGAACGGTGCTGACGGAGAAGGCGCCGATGCTGCAAACGCGGAGGGTGCCGACGGCGCTGACGCCGAAAACGGAGACGGTGCGGATGCTGAAAATGCGGACGACGCCGGGGAAGATGACGACGATGAAGATGTCGTACCTGCCTGGTAACGCTCCGATCATGAGGAAAACTATATGAATTTATCATCACTGCCGGCCGCCTTTGCCGCCCGCATGGAGGACATGCTGGGCGATGAATGGCCGGCTTTTCTAAGTGAATATGAAAAACGCGCGGAGACAGCGCTGCGTTTCCGGGGCGGGAGAACAGCGGTCCCGCCATCCCTGCAGGAGGAACTGCTGACAGATCTTGGAATAACGGATCCGCAGCCGGTGCCCTGGGCAAAAAATGCCTGGTACTACGAGGAAGCACAGCCCGGCCGCGCGCTGTGGCACGATATGGGGCTCTATTATATTCAGGAGCCCAGTGCTATGGCCGCGGCGCCGAAGCTGTGCCCCGAAGCGGGGGAACGGGTCCTGGACCTGTGTGCGGCGCCGGGAGGCAAGAGCAGTCAGCTGGCGGATCTGATGCTGCCGGGGAGTCTGCTGATCTCGAACGAGATCCACCCCGCGCGCGCAAAGATCTTAAGCCAGAATATAGAGCGCATGGGCATCGGACATGCCGTGGTCACGAGCGAGACGCCGGACCGGCTGGCGGAACGTTTCCCGGCCTTTTTTCACCGCATTCTGGTGGATGCGCCGTGTTCCGGCGAGGGAATGTTCCGCAAGAATCCCCTCGCAATGGAAGAGTGGAGCCCGGAGCAGGTACAGGTGTGCGCCGACAGACAGGATGATATTCTGGACTGCGCTGCGCGCATGCTGCTCCCCGGGGGGCGTCTGGTGTATTCTACCTGCACCTTTTCCCGGGAAGAGGACGAAGGCAGCGTGGCCCGGTTCCTGGAGAGACATCCGGATTTTTCAATGCCGGAGGAACCGGTGCGCCTGTGGCCCCATAAGAGCCGCGGCGAAGGGCATTTTGTCGCTGTTCTTCAGAAAGAGGGCGCAGAGGAGCTGATGGCTTCACATTCTTCGGCTCCGCCCAAACGTTCTAAGCGAGAGAAGACAAATGCCGATGGTCTGCTGACCGGCAAGCGGGAGAAGGAAGAGGTGCGCCGCTTCCTTTCAGAAATTCTCACACCAGGTACGGCAGAGGAGGTCATGCAGCATTCATTGCTTCGCTTTGGAGATCAGCTGTATGCGCTCCCGCCGCAGTGTCCGCCGTTGTCCGGCCTTCGCGTGCTGCGGCCGGGCCTGCATCTGGGAACTTATAAAAAGAACCGTATCGAACCGGCTTACGCGCTGGCGCTGTGGCTGTCCGGGAAGGAAGCCCTTCGCTGTGCAGATCTGCCCGCGGGAGAGTGGGCGGAGCGCTGGATGCAGGGAGAGAGCCTTTCCGTGGAGACCATCCGAGCGGCAGCCGCGGAGGGTGCCCAGGCGCCTGATCCTGCCGCACAGCCGCCCGGGGATGGCTGGTGCCTGGTCACGTACCGGCAGCGGCCGCTCAGCTGGGGGAAGCTGTCCTACGGACAGTTAAAGAATCATATGCCGCGCGGCCTGAGGAGATGATGCGTAAGCGCAGAGATGCTACCTGTCCTCTTCGGTCATCAGTTCCGGGTGTTCCCGGCACAGAGTGTCCTCGGCCGCCAGGGTCCGGAGAATAAAGCTTTTTCCGCTGCTGTCCAGCCGTCGGTACAGAAGAAGGACTTCCTCCTCTTCCGGGGAGACGGGCATCACAGGCTGATGCAGGGAGGAGCCGCAGGCGCCCAGAGATTCCGGCGGGATATGGAGCGCCCGGGAAAATTCCATCAGAAAACGCTGGGTGGGGGCGGCCTGCCCACGTTCATACTTTCCGTAGGTGCGGCGGGAGATATGCATAAGGCTGGCTACCTGCTGCTGTGAAAGCTGCAGCTCTCTGCGGTAATGTTCAAAACGCGTCATGAGAAGATCCTCCGACTTCTTAGTTATGATATTGATTGGGCAAACGTAAAGCTGTCCCTTTTAATATTATTATAGAACGTTGCAAAAAAAAGACCAGTAACTAAACACCGTGACTTTACGCCGATAATCAACACTTTCGGGGAAGAATCAACACTTTTCGGTAAATTAATACTTATTCTTGATTTCTGCGGGATTTCCTATATAATAGAAAAGGCGTTTTTGCCGCGGGCACCGCGAAGGCGTGCTCTAAAGCGGCAGCAGACAGATCAGACGCGCAGCATGCGTCAGGAAAGAGGCATTTATGGTACGTGCAGTAGTAGGAGCAAACTGGGGCGACGAAGGTAAAGGAAAGATCACGGATATGCTGGCGGCGGAATCGGACATTGTTATCCGTTTTCAGGGCGGCAGCAATGCCGGTCATACCATCATCAATCACTACGGGCGGTTCGCACTGCATCTGCTGCCCTCCGGCGTGTTTTATGATCATATCACCAGCATCATCGGAAACGGCGTGGCGCTGAACATCCCGTATCTGATCAGGGAAATTGATGCGCTGACGGCCGCGGGCGTGCCGGCGCCTCATATTCTGGTATCGGATCGCGCGCAGATTCTGATGCCGTATCATGTGAAATTCGATGAATACGAAGAGGAGCGCCTGGCCGGCAAATCCTTCGGTTCCACCAAATCCGGCATTGCGCCGTTCTATTCCGATAAATATGCCAAGATCGGCATTCAAGTGAGCGAACTGTTCGACGATGAGATCCTGGAGGACCGTGTGGATAAGATCTGCACGCTGAAGAATGTAATGCTGGAGCATCTGTATCACAAGCCGCTTCTGGTAAAAGAAGAGCTGATGGAAGAGCTGCACAGCTACCGGGATATGATCGCACCTTATGCGTGCGATGTATCTGCGTATCTTAGCGAAGCCATCCGGGAAGGGAAAAATATTCTGCTGGAGGGACAGCTGGGCTCCATGAAGGATCCGGACCACGGCATTTATCCCATGGTCACTTCTTCCTCCACGCTGGCGGCCTACGGCGCGATCGGCGCGGGCATTCCGCCTTATGCCATCGAAAATATCACCGTGGTCTGCAAGGCCTATTCCAGTGCGGTAGGCGGCGGTGCCTTTGTGAGCGAGATCTTCGGCGACGAGGCAGAGGAGCTTCGTAAGCGCGGCGGCGACAAGGGTGAATACGGTGCCACCACGGGCCGTCCCCGTCGTGTGGGCTGGTTCGATGCGGTCGCGAGCCGCTACGGCTGCCGGGTGCAGGGAGCCACAGAGGTGGTGCTGACCATCGTGGATGCCCTGGGATATCTGGATGAGATCCCGATGTGCGTGGGTTATGAGATCGACGGCAAGGTGGTGCGGGACTTCCCCGTGACCGCAAAGCTGGAAAAGGCAAAGCCCGTATGGGAGGTGCTGCCCGGCTGGAAATGCGATATCCGCGGCATCAAGACCTACGAGGAACTGCCGGAAAATTGCCGCCGGTATGTAGAAAAAATTGAGTCCGAACTGGGCGTGCGGGTAAGCATGGTCAGCAACGGTCCCGGAAGAGATGAGATCATCCGTAGATAATAAGAAAAATGCGTGGGGGAGGCACTGCCTCCCCTGTTTTTTTATATTTTTTTTAATAGACAATTCTCTTAAGATAGTATATTCTAATATATTGAATTGTGTACAAGTCAACAGGAGGATGGAGAGAGTAGAGACGCCGTACTCCGGAGGAATTATTTATGTCGAAATTTAGTGTCAAACGACCGTTTACCGTGCTGGTGGGAATCATTATGGTGCTGGTACTGGGCTATGTCAGCTTTACCAGCCTGACCACCGATCTTCTGCCGGAAATGAGCCTGCCCTATGTGGTGGTGATCACCAGCTATCCCGGCGCTTCTCCGGAACGTGTGGAGAGCGCGGTCACCGAGCCGCTGGAGGGCAGCCTGGGGCGCGTGTCCGGCGTGGTGAACGTAAGCAGTACATCGCGCGAGAACGTGAGCATGGTCATGCTGGAGTTCGAGAACGAGACAAACATGGACGGTGCCATGGTCAAGCTTTCTTCGCAGCTAGATCTGCTGACCCTTCCGGAGGAGGTGGGGAAACCCATGATTCTGGAAATATCCCCGGATCTTCTGGCGACCATGATGGTCACAGTGGACTATGAGGGGAAGGATATCTATGAGCTCACGGAATTCGTGGAGGAGACCGTGGTGCCATACATTGAGCGGCAGGAGGGCGTGGCGAGCGTAGACGTGAGCGGCGCCGTAGAGCAGCGCGTGGAGATCGCCCTGAACCAGACCAAGATCGATAAGATCAACGCGAAGCTTCGCGCCAAGGCGGAAGATGCCCTGGCGGATTCCGAGAAGGAACTGGAGGACGCCAAAAAAGAGTTTCAGGACGCCAAAGACCAGCTGGAGGAATCCAAGGACGATCTGAAAAAGAGCAAGTCAGATCTGAACAAGGCGGAAAATGAGCTGGAGGATCAGCGCGACGAGCTGGCCAGCCAGCAGGAGGATACCTCCGGGGAACTGGCCAAAGCCAGTAAGCTGATGAACGAAGCGCTGGCTACCCAGAAAGCCTATGAGACAAATGTAACTACACTGAAGGCGAATGAGACCGCGCTGAAGACCGAAAAGGAACAGTATGAAAAGGCCATCAACGAGGTGAATTCCAGCCTGGCGGCCCTGCATGATTCCCTGGGCATCGGCATTAAAGCGGCGACCCTGAACGAGATGCTGGGGGCCATGGATGAGATGACCCGCGAATATATGGGCGGTCTGCCGGCAAGCGTAGACCCCACGGACGCGGATGCCGTGAACGCTCTCTGGGAGCAGGTCAAGGCCATCGAAGGATTCGGCGAAAGCCTGGCCCTTGTGGAGGAGAACCTGGCCAATCTGCCGACAGATCTGGATGACGCTATGGCGGATGACGGCGCCAAGCTGTTCGCACTGCAGGGCATGCTGACCCAGGCCGGGCAGGAGGAAGCCGCGGCGCAGCTTTCCTATGAAAATCTGCTGACCTTAAAGACCGCGCAGGATGAGCGCATTCCGCAGATCGAAACAGAACTGGGCAATCTGAAGACGGAGATCCAGGTGGCGGAAGCGGCCCTGAAGGAGGTCAACAAGGCCGTCAAGGAAGCCCTGGAGAAATATGAAGAAGTAGAAGCCGGCAAGATCTCTGCCGCCGCCGCGTTCGGCGCCGGACAGGCTCAGATTGCCGCGGGCATCTCTCAGGTACAGAGCGGAAAGGCGCAGGTGGAGAGCGGTGAAAAGCAGCTGGAGGACGGCGAAAAACAGCTGGAGGACAGCGAAGAGCAGCTGAAGGATGCCGAAAAATCATTGGAAGATGCCAGAAAAACGGCCCTGGACAATGCAAATCTGAATGCGCTGCTGAAGCTGGATACCCTGTCGCAGCTGCTGACGGCCCAGAACTTTGACATGCCCGCCGGCTATGTGGAGGGCAGTGACGGCATAGACGTGCTGCTGAAGGTGGGAGAGCAGTTCGCCAGCATAGAGGATATTGAAAACCTGGTGCTCACACACATCGATGATATCGGCGACATCCGTGTAATTGACGTGGCGGATGTGGAGATGACGGACAACGCGGAAGATTCCTTTGCCCGCGTGAATGGCAACCAGGCATTGATGATCAGCGTGACCAAGGGCAGCACCGCCGGTACGGCGACCGTCTCCGATGAGGTGAACGAGGCCCTGGCGGAGCTTTCTGAACAGTACGACGGTCTGCATTTTATCAACCTGATGGACCAGGGCGAATATATCGACCTGATCGTAGACTCCGTGACAAAGAACCTGCTGTGGGGCGCGCTGCTGGCCATTCTGGTGCTGCTGATCTTCCTGAAGGATCCCCGGCCTACCATTGTGGTGGCATTCAGCATCCCTCTGAGCGTGCTCTTTGCCGTGGTGCTGATGTATTTCACGGATATTACCCTGAATATTATTTCCCTGTCCGGTCTGGCGCTCGGCGTGGGTATGCTGGTGGATAACTCCATCGTTGTCATGGAAAATATCTACCGCATGCGCGGTCTGGGCGTGCCTCCGGCCCGCGCGGCGGTCAAGGGCGCAAAACAGGTAGGCGCGGCCATCGCGTCCTCCACCCTGACCACCATCTGTGTATTCCTGCCGATCGTGTTCACCAACGGTCTGGCACGTCAGCTGTTCACAGATATGGGACTGACTATCGCCTACAGCCTGATCGCCAGTCTGGTCGTGGCTATGACCGTGGTGCCTGCCATGAGCGCCACCGTGCTTAGGAATACGAAGGAGAGACCGCACCGCTGGTTCGACGCCGTCATGGTCGGCTACGAAAAACTGCTCCGTTTCTGCCTGCGCTTTAAGATCGTTCCCATCGCCGTCGCCCTGGGCCTGCTGATCTTCTGTGCCCAGGCCGTCACCAAGATGGGCCTGATCCTGATCCCGGATATCGGCGGAAATCAGATGACCATGACCATGACATCGCCGGAGGATACCACCAAGGAAGAGGCGTATGCCTTTGCCGATGAATTTATGTCGACCCTGATGGGCATGGACGGTGTGGAGACCGTGGGCATGATGAGCGGTTCCGCGGGCATTGGGTTGCTTTCCGGTGGCGGGGACGGGAGCGGTACCTCATTCAGTACCTATCTGATCCTTGACGATGAGACCGCGAATGATAACTCTGTGATCGAGAAGCAGATCGACGCGTATTTTGAAAATCTGGACTGGGAGTATTCCGTTTCCGCCTCCAATATGAACATGAGCGCCGTGCTGGCTTCCGGCATGGATGTGGAAATCTCCGGCCGCGATCTGGACAAGCTGGTGGAGATTTCGGAGGATGTGATGGGCATCCTGGAGAAGGTGGGCGGATTTGAAAATATCAGTAACGCCCAGGAAGAAGGGGCGCCTACCTGGCGGATCCTGGTCGATAAGACGGCAGCCATGCAGCTGAACCTGACCGTGGCCCAGGTATTCCAGGAACTTTCCGGACGGCTGGCCACGGATAAGACCACCACCACGCTGATCGCCGAGGACGGCGAGTACGAGGTACATATCCTGGATCACACCAAAGATCTGAACATGGACAACCTGATGGACATGACCTTCACCACCACCAAAATGGATGATGAAGGCAAGGAGGTAAAAGAGGAGCATCAGCTGAAGGAATTCGCCGAGCTGGCGGAGGGTATCAGCATCGGCTCCATCACCCGCGAGAATCAGAGCCGCTATATTCACGTGACGGCTTCCGCCAAAGAAGGCGAAAACGTAACGCTGCTGTCCCGGAAGGTGGAGGATGAGCTGGAAAATTACCAGGTGCCTGCGGGCTACCAGGTGCATATCGGCGGTGAGACGGAATCTGTCACGGATGCCATGGAGGACATGTTGAAGATGATTGCCCTGGCCATCGTGTTCATCTATATGATCATGGTGGCGCAGTTCCAGAGCCTGCTTTCGCCCTTTATTGTATTGTTTACCATACCGCTGGCCTTTACCGGCGGCCTGCTGGCCCTGATGCTTACCGGGGAACAGCTTTCCATGATTGCCATGATGGGCTTCCTGGTGCTGGCCGGCGTGGTCGTCAACAACGGTATTGTGTTTGTAGATTATGCCAATCAGCTACGCCTGTCCGGTATGGAGAGAAGAGAGGCGCTGGCGGAGACCGGCAAGCGCCGTATGCGGCCGATCCTGATGACCGCCATGACCACCATCCTGGCCATGTGCACCATGGCCCTGGATCAGAGCTTTTCCGGCACCATGGGCCGCGGCATGGCCATCGTGACCATCGGCGGACTGGTCTATGCCACGCTGATGACATTGTTCATCGTTCCGGTGCTCTATGACCTGCTGTTCAAGAAAGAGGTAAAAGAGATCGATCTGGGAGAGCTGGAGAGCCTGGACGATATGGATGTTTTGTAGGAGGATACGTTGGAATTTGACCTGCAAAAGGAATTAAAACAGCTGCCGGACAAGCCGGGGGTCTATCTGATGCATGACGCCATGGACCACATTATTTATGTGGGGAAGGCTGTGGTGCTGAAGAACCGTGTGCGCCAGTATTTTCAGAAGGGGGGCAATAAGTCCCCCAAGGTGCTGCGGATGGTATCCCAGATTGCCTGGTTCGAGACCATCGTGGTGGATTCGGAGGCGGAAGCCCTGGTGCTGGAGTGCAACCTGA
>CAMNFR010000016.1 GCA_946537305.1 uncultured Lachnospiraceae bacterium
AAAGCCGTTCCTAATTGTAATTCTCAGAATTTTTATCCGCAAGGTGGAGGGGTTAAGACCGAATCAAGATCCGGTTAAGATGAAATAAATCTTTTTCGATGCGATTTTCTGGGAGGTGCAATATGCTCTGGAATGCAAAAAACGGCGAGCTACAGGTAAGCGGAAAGACTATGGATTATGTCTCCTTCGGAACCGGTGAGAAGACGATGGTGATGCTGCCGGGCGTGGGGGACGGCCTGAAGACAGTCCGCGGTATGGCGGCAGCCATGGCGGCAAATTACCGGCAGCTGGCGGAGGAATATACGGTGTACATGTTCAGCCGGGTCCGGGAGCTGACGGAGGGATACACCACCCGGCAGATGGCGGAGGATCTGGCGGAGGGGATGGAACTCCTGGGGCTGCGGGACGCCTATGTGGTGGGGGTCTCTATGGGAGGCATGATCGCCCAGTTTTTAGCCATCGATCATCCGGAGCAGGTGGGGCGGCTGGCCCTCATGGTGACCGAGCCCCGGGCGAATGATCTGATCCGCGAGGTCATCGGGCGATGGCTGGCCATGGCGGAGGAGGGGGACTACGGCGGCATTATGACGGATACGATGGAGCGCTCCTACTCGGAAAAATATCTGAGGAAGATACGGAAAGCCTACCCGCTGCTGATCCGCATGGGAGGACCGAAGGATTTTACCCGCTTCCGGATCCAGGCGGAAGCCTGCCTGAATCATGACGCCATGGACCTGCTGGGGCAGATTTCCTGCCCGACCCTGGTAATCGGAGGAGAGCAGGACCGGATTGTGGGAGCGGAGGCGTCCCGGGAGCTGGCAAGACGGATTCCCGGGAGCAAGCTGTATATGTATCCGGATTACGGCCATGGCCTCTATGACGAGGCAAAAGACTTGCTCCCGCGGCTGAAGCATTTCGGGCGAAAAGAATGAATTGACAGCAGGTACGTTCACTTGTCACCCTCGCAGTTTTCTCCATCGGTTCTGGAACATGGTTTTTATGCCGATAGGGGTGAAAAGAAGTTTGGCGAATTCGCCCCATTCCCTTCTCTGCAGAAGAGAGAGGAGTATTTTTTCTATCACTACAATGCGGGCACTCTCCGAACCCTGCAGATCGCGCTTTACGGCATTCAGGTAGCGGTGAAGCGCGATCTTTTTGGTGCGGCTGTGGCGCAGGAAGATCACGTCCGCGTGCGCATCTGCAATCTCCGGGGGGATCATCCGGTATCGGTTCATAAAGGAGACTGCCTCCTCCCGCTGCCGCCGGTCGTTCCGCAAAGATGCGGAGGCAGGACTTTTCCGGTAATGCAGCAGTACCTCCGGCAGATTGCAGATTTTTTCCCCTCCGCAGAACACTGCGCGGCACCAGAGCTCGTAGTCCTCTCCGCCCCGGCAGGACGGATCATACGGATACTTCTCAAAGAATGTCCGCTTTGCCATCACGGTCGGGTGATAGAGCGTGCAGAAATACCGCAGATAACGCCGATTGTCCTCCGGAGTGAGCGGCAGCCGGCTGCGGCCGAGCTTACGGCCGCTCTCCGAGATATCCTCTGCCATCGTGCCGCAGACAGTGATCTCCGGGTGGGCCTGCAGGAACCGCACCTGACGTTCCACCCGTTCCGGCAGAGAGATGTCGTCCGCGTCCATCCGGCAGATATACTGCCCCCGGGCGGCCGCAATCATCTCATTCAGCGAGACGGCGATTCCCCGATTTTCCGTGTGGGTAAAGATGCGGATGCGCCGATCCTCCCGCTGCAGACGCCGCAGAATGTCGCCGGTCCGGTCGGAGGAAGCATCGTCCGTCACAAGGATTTCCAACTGTGCCCAGGTCTGCCGCAGCATGGAGCGCACGGCCTGCTCCACTGTCTTCTCCGCGTTGTAACAGGGGATGATCACGCTCACCAGCGGCCCCGTCTCCTGTCGGAGCAGCCGCAGATGCCCGGAAAAATCTCCCCGCAGACCATCTCTAAGAGCCCTCAGGTACCGCTGCAGTCCGGCAGTGTCTCCGCGGCGGGTCACCAGAAAGAACCACGTGTACAGTATCAGCCGGAGCGGAATCTTATACCAACGGTGATAGCGCAGCGCAAGCCAGGTGTGATTGCGGACCAGGCAAAGCATGCGCAGCGGGGAGTCTGTATAGGGAACGCGCAACAGACCGGACAGCGCGGGAACCAGCGGCAGCCTTCCGGAGGGGTGATAGAAGACCGCCCTCAGATCGGTGACAGGATGGTACCCCGCGGCAAGGCATCGATAATAATGATCATACTCGTCTCCCCACAGGAAAAACTCCGGATGGACCGTCCCTGCGTTCTCCACACATTCGCGGGAGAGGAGCAGACCGTTAAAAGGTGTGACGTGGGGGATCGTATCCCCCCAGGATGCCCGCAGCTGCCGCAGTGAGGATGTCTTGCGGCCGCTCTTCCTGCGCATGGGCCATGAGAGGCGGCGGGAATCCGACGTGTCCAGTGATACCGGCATGACGTAGTGTCCCCCTCGGCTGAGCAGCTTCTTAAGACAGGTCTCCGATGGATATCCGTCGTCATCCATCATCCACAGAAAATCCCAGGGGAGTGCCACGGCAGCCTTCATGCCCGCGGAAAATCCACCGGCACCGCCGGTATTTGATTCATTTCTTAACAGATAGATATCTGTCCCATCTGTCCGGGCTGCCTTATGCAGGATCCCGGCCGGGTAATCCTCTCGGGAAACCAGTCCCTCCTCTGCCAGTTGGTTCAGAGTGCCGTCGGAGGAGGCATTATCCACAAGGATGAGGGAATCCGGTCGGCGGGTCTGACGGAGCACCGCCCGGATGCAGCGGATCAGCTCATCTTTTCGGTTGTATGTCACGATCAGCACCGCGACCTTCATCTTATCCGACATCTCTCAAAAACTCCCTGATTTTTCTTATGCCGATGTCATCCATCCTCCGAGCGCGTTCGATCCCTGTTTCTGGAGGGATCGGTTCCTGCAGCGCTTCAAGGATCTTTTCTGCCAGCGCCTCCGGGTCCCCCGCGGGAAAGAGCCGCCCGTACCTTCCGCCCGCCAGGATCTCCGCCGGCCCGGTGGGGCAGTCGGCGGCTACGGTATTGCCTCCGCAGGCCAGTGCCTCCAGCAGCGCCAGAGAAAATCCTTCGGCGCGGGAACATTGAATGTAAACCGAGGCTTCGCGCATCGCTTTCCATGGTGGTGCCTGCACCCCGGCAAAGATCACCCGCGTCCTGATACCCGCGTCGTCTGCCATCTGCCGGATCTTTTCCCTGTCCGGCCCGTCCCCCAGGATGACCAGAGGATACGTCCCCCGGATATCCTCAGGGAGGCGTGCATATCCCTCGAACAGTGTCCCGAAATCCTTGCTCCGAAGGTCCAGCCTGGCGGCTGTCAGAAAATACGGCCGTCTTTCCGCGCCGGCGCGTGAGTCGTCCGTCTGCCGCCGGATTTGCTCCACATCCGCATAGTTCGGGCAGACTCGGGCTTTCCCGCGGCGGATCCGCCGGCTCTGCGGCAGCGAGAAGAAGAGATCCCGCTGGGAGCGGCACACGAAGATCAGTTCCTGTGCCCCGCGAAGCAGGCGGAAGTATGCCCGCCATGTCCGCGAACGCAGCAGCTCCCGTGGATTGCAGTGGATCCAGGAATAGTACTTCGCTGGATTCAGCGCGCGGGATACCAGAAGGGTGGTCAGGGTGTCGCTGAAATTGACGACAGCCGTGTTCTCGGGAAGCCTTCCGCGCAGCCTGCGGGCGAAGCGGAGCAACCGAAGAAGCCCGCAGGAGTTCCGGCTGACCGGTGGGTCAGGAAAGATGACCTTCACATTTTCCGGCAGCAACTGTATCAGGTGCCGGTCTAACTCACGGTGTACCGGGATCAGCAGGATCCGCCGGTCTGTATGGCGGGCCAGATTCAGGAACACCGATTCGGCTCCGCCCGTCCGGAAGCGGTCCATCACAAATACGATCCGTTTCATTCGGCACCTCCTCTCATCGCAATACGCCAAGAATGATGCGAAAGATCTCCGCCAGGAGTGGTCTGGCCCATACGGCCGCCGCTGTGACGGCGATAACCACCAGAGCATCCGCCGCGAACAGCCGGATCAGCGGCCAGGCAGATCGTTTCAGCAGGATCCGATTGTTATAATGCGTCATATAAATGGTCTGAAGAAGCATGGCTGCGAGCGTTCCTGCCGCCACGCCCTCCGCGCCAAAGCGCTGCACTGCCAGCAGCGAAATTCCCAGATTCAGCGCGGCAGCCAACAGGTAATTTCCCTGCGTCTGCCGGAAATGCCCCGCTGCCAGGATCATTTTGTCATAGGGATCCCGAAGGCTCTGCACGCCGTAGGCCAGCACCAGCAGCAGCGCGAAGAGGGGGCGGGTGTAATTGGCATCACCGATACCGTCGGTGTAAGCCTGTACAAACGGCACCAGCGTGACGCCCAGGAAGCTGAAGGCTCCGGCCGCGGCCAGATGGATGCGCCGCTCAAAAGCGGAGAAGGTCCTGAGCAGCGGTTCCCGCTGTCCCCCGGCCCACAGTTCTCCCAGCTTCGGCTGTACGCTGTAGGTCACGGTGATAAAGATCCGTCTCACGCCGGTGATCACCATAAAGTAAACCGTGTAGACGGATACCTCCCGAAAACCGGCAAAGGCGGTAAGCAGCAGAATGTCCGTGTTTTCCAGGACAAAATAGGCCAGGTGCTGTGCGATGCCGTTCCATTTCTGCGGGATCGGCTCCCCGGTGTCCGACGGAGGCAGGTTCAGCGGATAGTGACAGACAGCATAGTGCCGGATTCCCAGGATCAGCAGGATGCCTCCGGCGGCTGCCACCGCACGGACGGCGGTGAGGGCTGCGCCGGCACGGATACCGATCACCTGAAAAGCGGTGCTTGCGACGGTCACAGCCGCAGCCATCAGCCAGACCACCCATCCTCTCTGATCGGAGATCAGAAGAAGACGTTCCGGCAGACCGACGGAGTAATAGAATATCGTTCCCGCGCCGGCCAGAAGAATCAGGAGTGCTGTGGTCTTGCCATTCGGATCGGCGCTCGGGCGGGGAAACAGGAGCAGCAGGATCAGGATGTACAGGATGGATGCCGCCGCGATCCGCCGGAAGGATTTGCGGCCTGAGGCGAGGATTTCGTTGATCTTCCCGTAATCCCGCTCCACCAGCGGCCGGTAGAGGGCGGCTGGGATTACCGCGCCCAGGCCCAGCTCCAGGACAGCTGTGTAGGAAAGGAACTGTGTCACGGACTGTACCAGGCCGTTCATTTCCGAGCCGTAGTGTGCCAGGATCTCCCGCGGGAGAATTAGGCCGCTCAGGACGGCTGCCGCATGCTGAATCAGCGCTGCCAGAATATTTTTGGCCTCTCTCTTCATGGCATCACCTGCCATATCTGCATACGCTCCACACCGTCAGATTCGTCGTAGACCGGAAAGAAGCAGCCTGCGGATTCTTTTTCAAAATACAGCTGCCAGATGGTCTCGCGGGAGCGGATTTCCCGGAACGAGTGATCCTCCGCAGTATCCGCAAGGAGGTGACCGTCCGGTGCGTAATCATATCGGCTGGCAACCGGAAGCGGCGCAGTCCCGGTAAAATCCCAGTCCGAAAAATATTCGATCCATCCCAGACGCAGCAGCATGGATTCGGTAATCACAAGGTAGATCTCCCCCGGATCTGCCGGATGAAGAAGGGCTTCCGCCTCGGCGGCCTCTTTCTCCGTCAGGCCGCACCGCGTCGCCAAAATCTCCACCGCGGCGTCTTTGGGTTCTGGCAGGGCCTCCCAGGTCGCTTCGAAGGAGGTTCGGGTATCGGTGTGCTCCATCAGGAAGAGGATTCCCTTGTCTCCGGAGCCTGCCAGCATCCGCAGGATCGCGCGGGACAGGGCCGGATCCGGTGTCGTAAGCGCTCGCCCCATCAGGATGCAGCGGATGCCGCTCATGCTTCCGCCGTCCCACAGGCAGGGATGCCCGGTTTCGCTCTCGTAGAAATAGCCGGCATCCCACCAGGAAGCAATGACAGCGTCCGGCGTCTCCGCATTTTCGCGGATCCACCGCATGCCTTCCGCAGAGATGTCGCTGAAGGAGGGACGGGATGCCCCGCTGCAGATACGGGAGCCGGAGAGCGCCGGAACGGCAGCCGCCAGACAGAGGACCAGGCAGAGCAGCCCTTTGCCGTACTGCCTGGCAGGCGTTCCAAAAGAAGACGACCCGGAAGATGGTCTTCCGGCTGCCCTGCCGATCAGGGAGCCGGCCAGAAGTCCCGTCGGCACCCCAAGATGTTCGATGAATCGTATGCCGCGGCGGGAGGCGTAGAGGCATCCTGCCAGCAGGAGTCCAAGGATACAGAATGTCATCAGATCTTCTTCGGTTCCTCTGTCAGGAGATTCATCGGAAGAATTATTCAGAAAACGTATGCCGGATCTGCACGCGAGAAGAAGACCGGCAGCCGCTATCGCCGCCGTGGCAAGGCCGCCCACGCCGTTTACGACGGTAACAGCCTGTCCCGGAACATAGCCGGAGAACCACTGCAGGAAGCGCTCCGGTCCCAGCCTCGGTACATTCAGCTCGGAGACCGATACAAATGCATTGGGCAATTCACCGGCGCGGGTGACGTTCACGGTGTACCGTACTGCGGAAAAAATCCTTTCAGCAAAGGAGGGGCCGAGCCGCAGCAGGATTACCGGGGCTGTCATGGCTGCACAGAGCAGCCAGCCGCGGAGCGCGCGCCGCCGGGGAGAAGTGCTTTCCGGAGAAATGCCGGTCTGGCTCTGGAGAAGAAAGCCGGCGGCCGGGCTCCGGAGGAAAAACAGTGCGCCCACATGGAGCAGTCCGCCGCACAGGGTCAGCCCTGCAAAAAGAATGGCATTCTGAGGCGTCCAGCACAGCGTGTAGACGAGTACGCTCACGGCGAATCCGGCTGCTGCGCCAAACTGAGCCCGGCGGCTGTTCTGCCGCAGGGATTCCTCCAGGAACAGTATAAGAAGTACATCCATCAGAATGACGAACATGTCCGTGTCAAACCTGCCGAAGGTGCTCCGCGACACAAAACCGGAGCTGCAGGCGACCAGCACGCCGGCTGCCAGACCGCCGGCTGCCGGACCGCCGGGCAGACCGCTGATCTGCCGGTCTGCCGAAGAGGCTGCCCGGCTGCTTCGGGAGCACACGGCATAAGCCGCCGCGGCTGCCAGGGCTGCCATCGCCGGTGCCAGAGCATATTCCACAGCAGACAAGGGAATACCGGCTGCCACGCCCAGGACTCGTCCTAACGCCGCTGTCAGCCACACGATGCCGGGGGGATACTCGGCGGAGCGGCCTTCCGGCCAGTAACTGCGCGTATCCCAGGCGGAACCGTCCTCACTTCGCGCGTCGCCGAGTTGTCCGTGGGAGAGGAGCCGGGCGGTCAGACGCACATGATAGTAGGAGTCCGGATCCGTAAAATATGGGACCCCGTCCTCCGCCGTAAAGACCTCCCGCACATCATCAGAAAGCATTTCCGGATAAACGGATGGCAGCCGCACATAAACTGCCGCTGCCATGACCGATGTGATACATATTATATGGAGCAAAATTGCCCGGATTCTCTGACTCATGTCGTGAACCCCGTATTATTTTACAAGGATCTTAATAGTTGCTGTTTTTGTTGTCTTCTTATAATTGGCTGTCGCCGCCGCCGTGATTTTCACTTTCACCTTATACTTGCCCTTTTTCAGACCTTTCTTCACGGCAATTTTGCCCTTGGAGCTGATGGCAATGTACTTTTTGACATTCTTCGGGATCGATTTCTTTTTGAAGGTGACCTTCGCCCCTTCAAAAGCCGAGGCCTTGACCGTGAAGGACTGTTTTTTCTTTTTCAGCTTTTTGAATTTGATGGTCTTGCTTTTGGGCTTTACAGTAATATTGTTGGCAGCCTTAACGATGCGGAAGGTGCCGGAGAGCGTACCGGTATAGCGTCCCTTTCCGGCGACTGCCACGGAGGCGGTTCCGACATTCGTATTGTTCTTGTAGGCGACCGTGAAATCCGTTCCCTCCGTCAGCGTCTTCTGATTGCAGACGACCGTTACCTTCGGCGTAAGGGCCTTCCCGGTGTAGACCAATGAGCCGGCCACCGTGAGTGTGCCCTTGCTTAGACTGATGGTCTGGGGTACGGACGATTCCTTGCCGCCCGGCACTTCGGTGGAATTGTCATCCCCCGGCGTAACAACGGTGGAATTGCCATCGGACGGCGTAACAACGGTGGAATTGCCCACGGACGGGGTGACACCGGTGGAATTGCCATCGGACGGGGTGGCAACGGTGGAATTGCCATCGGACGGGGTGACACCGGTGGAATTGCCATCGGACGGGGTGGCAACGGTGGAATTGCCATCGGACGGGATGACAGTGGTGGTGTTATCCCCGGGTGTGTAAATGGTGGAGTTGCCTTCAGCCGGAATGACATTGGTGGTATTCCCCATGGGTGTGATATCGGTGATGTTGGTATCGCTGATAAAGGTGGAGTTGCCCCTGACCGGACTGAAGAATCCCATAACAACGCCGAGGCACAGCGCTAAAGTCAGTATTCGGGATATTAATTTACGTTTCATAGTTCACATCCCCCTGTATGTACAGTAAAAACGACAAATCATGACATATATACGCTTGTACTATATCAAAGAAAGTGGATATTTACAAGCTTTTTTCTCTGACGCGCTTGTGTTATAATTATCGTAAACAGCAGAGAGGGGGGACGAGGACTTATGGAGCGAGGGTTGGTATCTGTTATTACGCCGTGCTATAACGGCGGCCGCTTTATCCGGGAGACTATAGAGTCGGTTCTGGCGCAGACTTATTCTCGCTGGGAAATGCTGATCATCGATGACGGTTCCACCGATCGCTCCGCTGAAATCATCCGCTCCTTCGCAGCGGCAGATGAACGAATCCGGTATTATTATCAGGAAAATGCTGGATCGGCAGCAGCCCGCAACAACGGAATTCGCCGTGCCCGAGGGCAGTATATTGCGCTTCTGGATGCCGATGATATCTGGCGGCCGGCCTTTTTGGAGAAGCAGATTGCTTTTATGCGGGCAAAACAGGCCCTCTGCGTCGCCTGTGCCTACGACCATATCGATGCTGCCTCCAGACCGGTCATGCATACAACGCCGGTGATGCCTGTCATCACGCCGCGTGATATGCGGGTCATGGACCGCATCGGCTGCCTGACAGGCCTGTACGACTGTACCCGGTACGGAAAAGTCTATCTTCCCGAGAAATACCGCAGCCTGAAGGATGACTACGCCTACTGGTATCACATCGTCACACTGGCAGGCCGTGCGTACGGTAACCCAGAGCCCCTGGCCGTATACCGAGTCAGAACCGGCGGTGCCACCGACAAAAAATATAAGATGATCCCCGTTCAGTACCGCTTTTACCGCCTCTTCTTTCGGCAGAGCCCGCCGGAGGCTGCCTGGCACGTCATCCGCTGGGGTCTCGCCGGCCTGTGGAAATTCCGGCCGTGACAAGGGGACGTAATTGGTGTCGCTGTTTCATATCGGTCTGGCCACGCCCTGCTCCACCGTGGTGCAGATTGCGCTGTGCCTTGTTGTGTTTGCACGGATGCGCAGGTGGGTCACAGCTAAACGTCCCTTTTGACCCATCACCCGGCCTGCACCACGGTGACGCAGGCGGTGTTGACGATGTCTTCTACGGAGCAGCCGCGGGAGAGGTCGTTGCAGGGGGCGGCCAGGCCCTGCAGCACGGCGATGGCTTCGGCGCCGGCGAGGCGCTGGGTGATCTTGTAGCCGATGTTGCCTGCCTGCAGGTCGGGGAAGATCAGGACGTTTGCCTGCCCCGCGACCGGGCTTCCGGGCGCTTTGGAGGCGCCGATGTCCGGCACAAGCGCGGCGTCAAACTGCAGGTCTCCGTCCAGGAGGAGTTCCGGTGCCAGCTGATGGGCGATCTTGGTGGCTTCCTGCACCTTGCTCACCAGGTCATGCTTCGCGCTCCCTTTGGTGGAGAAGGAAAGCATGGCGACGCGGGGCGGCTCGATCCCGCACAGAACGCGCGCCGTCTCCGCGGAGGAGATGGCGATGTGGGCCAGTTCTTCTGCCGTGGGGCAGGGGTTGACCACGCAGTCGGCGTAGATCAGGAGTCCGTCGCTGCCGATGCTTCGGTCCTTCAGTTCGATGATCATGCTGGAGGAGACGACCTTGATGCCGGGCTTGGTTTTGATGATCTGCAGCGCCGGCCGGAGCATATCCCCGGTGGAGTGGACAGCCCCGGAGACGAGCCCGTCGGCGTCCTGAAACTTTACCATCATAATTCCGAAATACATGGGGTCTGATACCAGCCGGGCGGCATCCGCAAGGGTGACGCCTTTATTTTTTCGGAGCTCATAGAGCGCGTCCCGGTAGCGGTCAAAGTCCGGGCTCTCAGCAGGATGGATGACTGTGACGCCGGAGAGCGTCAGCCCGGCTGCCTCGGCTGCCGCGCGGATCTTTTCGGGATCGCCCAGAAGGATGGGCTTGGCCAGTCCTTCGCGCGCCAGGATGGCCGCCGCCTGAAGGGTGCGAGATTCCTCGCCCTCGGGCAAAACGATGGATTTCACATTTTCGCGCGCCTTGGCCCTGATCGTATCCAATATACTCATATCATTCCTCTCCGCAGTGTCCCATGTACTGCCGTATGCTCCTATCCGGTAACGCGATCAATCCCTGTTGTCCAGCTCCGGGAAACCGTTCCAGACCGGCCGGCCCGGATACGTCTGCACGGACGTCTGCTTCCGCAGTGCCTTCAGCGCGGCGAGCGCCAGGGCGTCCTGCTCCATCTCGCCGGGATAGACGCTGATGGGCGCGATCCATCCGCACCGCTCCTCAATGCCTTTGATGATATCTTCAAAACGAATCAGTCCGCCGGTGAGCAGAATGCCGTCGACCTTGCCGCACAGCACGGTGCTCATTTCACCGATCAGCTTGCTGATCTGATAGATCATGGCGTTCCAGGCCAGCACGGCGCCGGGATCGCCTTCCTCCACCATGTGATGAATGGCGTCGGAATCCGCCGTACCGAACAGGCTGACAAATCCGCCGGCGCGAGTGCACATCAGCCGGACATCCTCCACGGAATGCTCCTCAATATAGTCCAGGAGCTGGGGAATGGGGACGCTTCCGATGCGGGTGGGAGAGAAAGGCCCCTCGCCGTCCGCGCCCATATTTCCGTCCGTCATGCGGCCGTGATCGTGGGCGCTCACCGTGATGCCGCCGTCGATGTGTGCCACAATGTAATTGCAGTCCTCGTAGCGCCGGCCGTTCTTTTTCGAATGATACTCCGCGATGGCTTTCTGATTCAGCACATGCGAATGGGAGAAGCGGTAAAGCCCTTTGATGCCGGTCACCCGCGCATAGTCGCAGAATTCCTCCGTGTTCGTGGGGTTCAGGGTGTAGGCTTCCTTCCCGAATTCCTTCGCGAATTCCCAGGCAAGCATTACGCCCAGCTTGGCGGGATGCTCGCTGCCGCCGACAGCATCGACCGTATCCTGATACAGGCGCTCATCGATCCGCGTGACACCGCTGTGCTGGGAGTAGGCGCTGCCGCCCCGGCCGACAAAAACATCCATGTCCGCCGGCTCAAATCCGTGCTCCCGGAGCATTTCCAGGATCACTTGGTACCGGAACGGAACCTGCAGATTCACATGAGGATAGCGCAGGAGCGTGGGGGCGTCGTGAAAAATGCTTTCTTCAAACAGCGAGGTCTCATTCTCATAAACACTGACTTTGGTGGAGGTGGATCCCGGATTGATCACCAGGATCCGGTATATTTCTTTTTCAGTCATGTCCGTTTACAAACTCTCTTCCTGCGGCAGGGTAATGAAGGCCGCAAGAAAAAGATACCGCATTTTGGCCGGAAGTACAAGGACATATTTACGGTGACAAGGGGACGTACCTTCTGTCACATTGCGCGCAATGTGACAGAAGGTACGTCCCCTTGTCACCATGGTTGTTACTTTCTTATTGCAGATGATGCAGATTTTTGGTATTATTAGATGGAAACTAATTATAATAAAGAATAGATACGCGCGTGGGCCAGTCTAAAGGAGGGTAGATTCATGAGCGAAGAAATGAAGAAGGATATAAAGGATATGGAGCTGAGCCTGGAAGAAATGGAAAAGGTCAGCGGTGGTGGAGGACTTCTGGAAGACACAGTCACAAGAATCGTGCGCGGCGGATACGTCCAAGAGTTGTCTGAAATTTTAAGGACCCAGGGAAAAGCTGCTGCCGCCGCAAGATGCTGTGAGTTGATTCCGAACAGATGCGGATTGTGCGCGGCGGCGGTTTCTATGGTCGAAGCCAAATACAGAAAGACCACCTCTTAATAGTAAGGGACCTATACTATGAAAACGATCTGTGAAAAGCCGGAGCTGGAGCGAAAGCTGGGGATCGCCGAAGACGGTGATCTGTGTGTCTTTCGGAATGGGGAATGGATAAAGGTGGGATTTAATGACCGCTATGCCGGGGAATATCCGTCTTGTCTGTTTCAGGACATTCTGTATGCCCGGGATGATTTTTACGCCGCTGCCACGACCGCCGACGGAGGGGCAGCGGTTTATTCTTCCTGCACGGGAGAGAACTGGGCCTCTGTGAACCTGGTGGAAAAGCATTACTGGGCGGAGAGCACACCGCCGCAGGGCGGTGCCGTAAAAATGTTCTTCGAACCATGCATGAATCAGATTCTGCTGGTCTGTTCCGGCGGCGATGTGGTAAGCATTCCGGATTGTCCGAAATGTGTAAAGGTCATGCATGTCGCGGACCGGACGGTGGTCGATGCATCCTATGAGGATCGCCGTATGACGCTGACGTACGAGGACGGACAGAAGGAGACGGTCGCGCTCCAGACCGCCGACCGGATCAGGGTATCCATGAGCTACGCCATACAGGCGTGCAAAGAAGGCGGCGAACTGATCGACATCCGCCCCAACGATCTGCGCCGGCAGGACGGACCGGTCCCCTGCACGGCCGCCATCGATCCCGAGGACCTGGACGATTATCTGCAGACCAAAGACCCCCACGCACGCCTGACCTTTATGTGCACCTTTGGGACTGTCGCCGACCAGGCGGCCTGGCACGCCTACTACGCCGGGTTCCCCAACGCCCGCTCCGTCGGAGGTTACCTCCGCGGCTTCCACGTAGTCTAAGTGGACCGGGGGACGGTGGCGTGGCCCACTATGGACCGGGGGACGGTGGCGTGGCCCACAATATATGAGGTGGAACGAAGAACCATGAACGAGATTTTACAGAGACAGCTTGCCCTCGATTACTGCTGTACGCCGGCGAACGTTGCAGATCACAATAATCATTTTACGGAGCACCGTTTCCTGGAGGGCCGGCGCCGGTTCGAAGAAGGCACAGAATGCTTTTTGAAGCTGGCGCTTATTAACGGGAAGATCCTCTTTACCGGACACTCATCCATTGTGGACTGGTGCCGGGCCGAATATGCCGGAACGGCTTCGGACTGGTTCCTGGAGGCAAAGAATCTTCGAAGACTGAATGACAGGCTCCATCAGGACGGCTATCAGATCGAGAAGGTGCATCCCTTTTTTATCTCAGAAAAGGTGACAGAGATCTGTGCGGATGACTATGAGATCCGCTGGTACCGCGGGGATGACATTGAGCAGTTCCGGGGAGATGAGCGGTTCACGAAAGCCTACTCCTTCCTCCCGGAGGCGCCGGATGTGATCGGCGTGGCGGCCGTGCGGGACGGGCAGATCCTGGGGATGGCCGGGGCCAGCGCCGACAGCCCGACCATGTGGCAGATCGGCATCGATGTGGATCCCCAGATCAGAGCGGCCGGGATCGGCAAGCTGCTGGTGACGCTTTTGAAAAATGAGATCCTGAAGGAAGGGGCGCTGCCCTACTATGGGACCGCTTTTTCACATTTCGCCTCTCAGCGCGTGGCGCTCGGGTCAGGCTTTGTGCCGACGTGGGCGGAACTTGTGACGTCCGGGATCTGACCGAACATGGAAATGGGGGACAGGTACCAGAATAACATAGAAAGCAGGAAAGAGTATGTTTGGTAATGTGACGAGATTCAATCCGGAAGTG
The DNA here is from genome assembly GCA_946537305.1 of uncultured Lachnospiraceae bacterium. Classification (GTDB taxonomy): domain Bacteria; phylum Bacillota; class Clostridia; order Lachnospirales; family Lachnospiraceae; genus UBA3305. The sequence continues at coordinate 14,059 of CAMNFR010000016.1, forward strand.
ATACTGACGGCGTCAGATAATATGGAGTTCGTGATCCGCATTGTCGTCGCGGCCGTGATGGGGATACTGATCGGGGTCGAGAGAGCCTCACGGCTGAAAGAAGCGGGGATTCGGACGCACTGTATTGTGGCAATGACATCGGCGGTCTTTATGATTCTCTCGAAATACGCTTTTGTCGATCTGGAAGGTGTAGAGGGGGTAAGAGGCGCGGACGCCGCGCGGATTGCTGCACAGGTGGTAAGCGGCATTTCATTCCTGGGCGCCGGGATCATCTTCAAACAGGGCAAGAACACCGTAAAAGGACTGACGACCGCTGCAGGCATTTGGGCGACTGCTGCCGTGGGTATGGCGGCCGGCGCAGGACTCTACTGGGTTGCCGCGACAGAATGTGTCCTGCTGCTCGCGTTCCAGACGATACTGCATCAGCATCAGATCGGGACGGACGCATTTACGGAGCAGGAGATCAGAATCATCATGGGGACGGATGACAGGAGTGATTTCAATAAGTTCATAAAAGATCATAACTGCATCATAGAAAAAAGCACCCTGGAGCGCCGCGGTGACATTGTAGAAATGAATCTGTCTCTGAGGGCCAAGATTCCGCTTGCCTATGAAGAAGTATTGGATTTTATGCATATCCACCCATCCGTGTCGGTATTTGATGTGGATACGATCTGAATATAGAGGAGAACTGGTTATGGACAGACGTCGAATTGTGTGCTTCGGTGACTCGCTGACCTGGGGCTATCACCCCGTGACAGGCCTGCGGATCCCGGAGGAGGAGCGCTGGACCGGGACGCTGCAGAGATTGCTCGGAAGCGAATATCAGGTGATCGAAGAGGGACAGAACAGCCGGACCATTGCCACGGACGATCCCTCCGAAGGGGAAAAGAACGGGCGGCGGCATATCATTCCCTGTGTTGAGAGCCACAAGCCGTTAGATATCCTGATCATCTGGCTTGGCACCAATGATATGAAGACAAGATACGGGTACGCCGCGGACAGCATCGCCGGGGAGATGGAGCAGTTCCTGGAGAAGGTGCAGGCATATAACCATTTTCATCTGAATGACGGCATGAAGGTGGTCCTGATCGCACCGCCGCTGATCGGCTATGCGGACGGCGTATCTCCGATGGAGGAGGCATTCGACTTTACCCGCACAAGAGAGATCTCCGCTGCGCTGCCGGAAAGATACCGACAGGTAGCGGAAACGTACGGCTGCCGCTTCCTGGATGTCACCGGCACGATTCATGTAAGCCGGGCGGACGGCGTGCACCTGGAACCCCCGGAGACCCAAAAGATGGGAGAAACGGTATACCGTTTCCTGAAAGAAGAAGGACTTCTGTAAATGCATTTTCTGTAGCTGCAGCTGTAGCTGTAGCTACATTTTCTGTAAACGTTCCTTCAGATGTAAAATATTCGCGTATGGAACGGATACTGTATGGACAGCGGAGGGAGAACGTATGGATTATGAGAAGTTAGAAGATATGATCCGCCGAGGAGAGACCGAGGCGTGGCATACCATGGTGTCGGAAATGTTTGCGCGTCCCCAAAACCTGTATCAGCGGGGAATGCTTACAAGAGAAGAACTGCTGAATGAGCTTAGGAAGATTTCCTTTGGACTCTATGACCGTTTCTTTGGTGCCGGCAGCCGACGGGAAGGCGCCTTGCATCCGACAGCGGATCTGCAGAAGGAAATGCGGGAGGTGTTCTGTATCCCCGAGGCTCTGGAACGGAAGATTCCGGAGGGCGTGCCGGTGCCGCAGTGCTTCCGGAAAATGTACGGAACGTATATGCAGATGGAAGTGCGGATGGAACCAGGGGCCGGGCAGAATGTTGGTAATTCCGATACGGAAACAGATGCTGGATGGCGTGCTGTGTTGTCGGATATGGGCTTCCGCCCCGATCGAAGATATGTGATCTCCGTACCGGACGGTGTGTCGGCGTATTTCTGCGATGTGGTGCAGGAATCCGAACAGGACCTGTTGGGCTATCATATCATCCGCTATCGCGCCAGAGGCCATGTGACGGGCTACAGTTCCCCCGCAGATCGGGACCTGAAACTGGAACTGAAAACCGGAGATCATCCGCTGCTGCTGATCACCTTCGAGATGCAGCCGGAGGATCACCGGGCGTTTGAGACGCACTGGAAAGAATACACGGACTTCAGCCGACAGCGGGAGCAGGACATAGATCATTACTATGAGACGTTGGCAGACAAATACGAAGACTAAATAACGTGATAAACAACACATATAACTATTTACAAACGTAAGGAGCTGTGCCATAATATAGGAATAGGAACACTTTTGTATAATTAATACAAGTCAAACGGAGAGGAGGACCCTCTATGCAGATCCACAAGCATCCAACAGGTAAAATGATATCTCCCCGCAGACATCGTATCGGAGCGCTGCTCCTGTGTGTTCTTCTGACTGCGGTGATGGGAACCGCGGCTCCTCTGACGGCATATGCTGCCCATGCTGCCGGAGAAGCAGACAATGATGTTGTAAAGTACCTGTATTATCAGGAAGAGGGCAGTGAAGATTATTACCGGTATGGAATCAAATCCATCTATCTGGCTCCGAACACGTACTATGATACCGTGTACGATACGGAGCTGAGTACCTGGACTTCCGCCTGGAGCGATCCGGACGGAAGAAGTTCAGATGATCAGGCGGCGGCGGATGAAGTGATCGAACTGATCGACCAGCTACCTGCTACAAGCGCGGTCACACTGGCGGATAAGCTGCAGATCCAGACGGTCAGGGCAGCTTTTAATAAGCTGAGCGGTCCGCAGATCAATCTTGTTACGAACCAGTCGAGGCTGACGAGCGCGGAAGCATCTCTTGCTGCGAAAGAGGAGAGCGTGGAAGTACCGGAAGGCATGACAAGGGAAGAGGCCTACGCCAGAGCCTACGCACAGTCCGTTCTCACAAAGGCCGCCGCGCTCCCGGAACTGAGCGGGACTTCCTCACAGGAAGAGCTGGAGAGTGCCGCCCTTTTGGCCCTCCGGTGGAGAACCGCTTTTGAGCTGGTTCCCGAGGAAATCCGGGCCGAACTGGAAGCCGATGAGGAATCCGCAGCTGTCCTGGGAAAACTGTTCCGGACAGAGGGGGATGCCGTCGGTTATCTGCGGGCCATGCTTCCCACCTGGTATCCGAACGATGCGATGAATGCGTCCAAGGAGGAACTGGTGGCGGCGGATGAGCTGGCGGTGACGATCATCACCATCTATCAGCAGATGTCCGCTGAGCAGCAGGCGGGGACGAATTTGGCAGGACTGGAATTTCTTGCGGACAACTATGTATATGAGGAGGAAAAAGATACCGGGTCCGCCGTCGTTCACAATCCGGGGGAGGTCCACTCCGAAGTAAATGTGTCCTTCCTGGATAAAATGATCAAGAATTATCTCCTGAAAGACTGGGCCATATTGGCGGATAAGATCTTTGCCACGCAGGGCGAGAGCGCCAACTATGTGGGAAACAGCGCTTACCGAAGGGATTTCCGCGGTTCCAATCCCGGTAAGGGGCTGAACGTGGCCAATGCTCTTGCCAGCCCGAACGGCTCCGCAAGCAGCAAATGGGGGGACGGCAAGGGATGGCGGTATACCGGTCTGAAAACGGCGACCAGTCTCTCGCAGGTCAGAAATGCCATGGCGGATGAAGTGCGGTCCGGCGCGAACCGGAAGGCAGTCACCCGGGAAGAACTGCTGAACAAGTCCGAATGCCCGCTGGAGATCGACCGCCTGGAGGCACTGAAATCGAATGATAGCACCAAGGCCTTCTATTCGATCGCGACCTATGTCAGCCGGGGCAGTTCGAGCGTTCATATCTCCTACGAGTCCTACGGCCTGGTATTCTATGATTTTGACCTGGCAGTCATCTCGGACAATAACGTGGATTACGTGACCGGCGCCGAAAAATATCTGGATACGGAGCATCCGCTCCAGGCGGCGGCGAAAGATTCCGCAACGGGTGTTGTCTACAAGACCAACACAGGAAACGGAAATAACACGACCACCAGCTACACAGAGAACAATTCCAAAGAAGATACCGATGTTACCATGAGCTTTACCAACACGGATTCCACCACCCTGGAGACGTCCTTCGAGACCTCCGAATCCTACTCCTATTCGGAGATGATCGGTTCCGAGACGGAGATCGGGGCGGATGCGTGTTTCGTGAATGAGCACATTAAGGTGGAGTTTACCGCGGAGCAGGCTTACTCTACGGCCAGAGGAAATACCAATTCCGCCACGAAAGAGACCAGCCAGACCATCGAGACTTCGCTGACGATTCCTGCGCAGACGGCGATCCAGATCCTGCAGGAACAGAATGAGACCGATATTACCCTGAAATATGACACGCCCATGGCCATCACCTTCAAGGTGATTGTCTTCGCCATCGGCGGTGAAGGAACCTGTACCGGTGCGTCCACCAATTTCACCCAGGCGACGGCCGGATTTGAGAACTCTGATTTCTATGCGGTATTCGGCTGTGATGATGCAGAGGGCGGCCGCTCTGCCATGGAGAACCTGCATCAGCGCGCGGTTATGAATCTCAATACCGGCGGCTATGATCAGTCCTACGGAAGAACGTCCGGGCTGTACCACAACAACGGCGGCAGATGGACAGAATCGGATCATATTAACTGGAGCAGTCAGTTCTCCGCCTCGGAGCGGCAGGCGATCAAGTACATGACGGAGCGGATCCCCATGGTTCCGGCCGGAACGACCATGAAGGTCACGTCCAGGAGCCTGAACTCCAAGGTAAACGGCATTGCGCCGCTGTATCTTCTGAAGAACGTTGCCCTGGGAGAAGGCGTCGCGGATGAATATGACATGACCGTGGGCGATCTTTTCTATCTGGACAGCCTCACCGTGGAAGGCCTGAACAAGAACAACGTGGCGTATTACGGATTCGATCCGGACGACGGCCACTGGGAGCTGTGCGACGCGGAAGGAAATGTGCAGGAGACCAGCGAGCTGGCTGCTATGGCGGACGGGTCCGCGCTGACCGGCCAGAATACGGTCACGGCCAATGCGCCCGGGGAACAGTACCTCAAATGGGTGCTGAATGACAATGTCGTCAAAGATAAGCTGTACAACGCGCTGAATGAGGCGGGCTTCGCCGATAATGATAATATCAATACAGCCTATGTGAAGCTGAATATCTCCGAGAAGGGCTTCGACGGCACCGTGGACCTGCAGGGGACCTATGAGGGTTATGCGGGCGAGGATCCGGTCCTGCTGACGGATAACGGCATGAAAGTCGTGCTGAAGGATACCACCGGCAAGGAGGTGGACCGTCCGGTTACCTGGGAGGCCCAGGAGATGAGCGGTGTCACTCTGGAGCCCAGCGGCATGATCAGTTTCACCGCTCCCGGCACCTATCACGTGCGGGTCTACACCGGAACGCAGGCGAATGCCAGAAAGTACTCCGACTGGGTCGAGGTGACCGCGCTGGCGGCCAAACAGCTGGAGAGCATAACCATCAGCGATACCGCCGATCCCGCGGTCCTTGCGCCGATCATCCTGAACGACGGGGAAAATACCGCCGATCTTGCCGCACTGGAGCTGGATCCCAGGGATCAGTACGGGAATGTCTGGGCGCTGGAGGATTCCGATATCACCTGGTGCGTCAACGGAACCCCGATCGACGGAACGGTATTTGAGGCGGCGGAAGCCGGCGATTACGAGATCACGGCCGTCTCCGGGGAGGTCGTCTCCAATGCGCTGACCTTCACGGTAAAAGAAGCCAGAAAGCTGGACAGCCTGGTCATTGAGAGCGAAGACCTGACAGAGAAGGGCCTCGGCGTAGGCGAAGGATATCAGGTCAACCTCTCTGCAGGCGGCCCGGTGACCGTGACGGCAAAGGACCAGTACGGCGATGATTTCGATATCACGAAGGAGACTTTGGAGTGGATCGCGGACGGGACCCATGCGGCTGTCCTGGACAATACCACCCTCTCCGGCAATGCCAGCGGGGAAAGCTTCCTGCAGCTGAAGATCGGCGAGGTGGAGTCCAATGTGCTGGATTTCGTGGTATTTACCAAGCCGTACGTGAAGAAACTCTATGCGTCGGGCGAAAATACCATTCTGGAGGGAGAGACCTTCCTGCTGAAGGATATCACTCTGAACGCGAAGGATCAGAACGGCGATAATTATGCGATGTCCGCGAAGGAGATCGATTCCATCATCTGGACGCTGACGGACGAGGGAACCATCAAGACCACATCCGGCGCATCCTATGATGAGGAAAGCCGCTCGCTTACCGTGGCGGAGGGATCCCTGCAGGACGGCAAGACCGGAAGCGTGATTCTCTCCGGAGAATTTGTGAACACCAACGGAAAATCCGCCGTGGCAAAGGCGACCATCTCCGTGAAGCAGCAGCCGTTCCTGGTGGAGCTGACCCTCACAAAGAAGGCGGCCAGCGCAGAGATCGCCACGGATGACACCAGACTGTGCCAGGATTTCTTCAAGGTCACCGCGAAGGATCAGTACGGCGAGGACTACGATCTGACCCGGAAGGATCTCACCTTCGCCAGCGACAATGAGGAAGCATACAGCATTACCAATCCGGACAAGAAGGAGAGCGCCGCGCTGGTGGCCGGGGACTATCTGGCCCTGGTAAAGGCCGGAACATCCGTCTCCGCGAAGATCACGGTCTTCTCGGAAAATGCACGGGAGGAGATCATTACCAGTAATGCCGTCACCCTGACGATTCCCAGAGTCCGCACCCTGGAGTCGGTGGCCTTCACCAAGGCGCCGGCCACGCTGCCTCTGGAATCCACGATCAGCATGGCCGAACTCGGCGCGGTGTGCTTCGATGAACTGGGAGTGGCATTTACCGAGAAGGAACTGAATAACTACAACGCGAAGATCACCTATACCATCGATCCCAAGAAGACGGATACGGTCCTCGATACGGCCAAGAATATCCTGTCCACCGGAACGGAATTCGGCTATATCTCCGTCACAGCGAATGCCGTCAATGCTTCCTCCACGAACATCGTGAAGGATTCCGAGGGCAACGATGTGATCTCCGAGACCCTGATCCACATCGGGCCGCTGCTGGAGAACATCACCGCACAGAAGACCAAACTGGATGCGGATGGCGGACAGGATGCTATTGTGATCACCGGCAAGGGACTCGTTAACGGGATGGTCGTTACGCTGACGGATGAATCCGGACAGGTGATTTCGGCTGAGACCACCGGCAGCGATGTGAAACAGGTTGCCACCTTTACTATTCCGAAGAATCGTACATCCGCCGAGCGGAAATACGACGTGGGCTACCAGATCGGTAAGCACGAGCTGGTTCCGGAAAAGGAAATCACCATTACGGAGGACTTCCATACGCTGAAGAGGACCGCCCCCGCAGCAGCCACCTGTGAAAAGGCCGGCAATATTGAGTATTGGAAGTGTACCAAGTGCGGGAAGATCTACAAAGACGAAAAGGCTAACACGCTGATCGCTCAGAAGGATACTGTGATTGCAGCCCTGGGACACGCCTGGGATGCCGGAACGCTGGTATCTGCGGCGAAGAAGAATAGCAACGGTACGTATGTCTTCACCTGCACGCATGATGCGACGCATAAGAAGACCGCAAATATCCCGTTGCTGCTGCTGAGGAGCAAGACCAAAAAGAAAACGTTGACCCTCACCTGGAACGCGGTCGCCCTCGCGGACGGATATGAAGTCTACTTCGCTCTCTGCGGGAAGAACGATAAGGGAGGATACAAGCTGGCAAAGGATATCCCTGCCGGAAGTGCCCTGAAGTGGAAGAAGGCCAAGCTGAAGAAGGGCAATTTCTACAAAGCTTATATTAAAGCCTACCGGAAAGTGAATGGTCAGAAGATAACCATCGCCCAGAGCTACGCAATCCACAGCATCATCGGCGGGTATAACAAGAAGTACACCAACGTCAAGTCTCTGAAACTGAAAAAAACAGCTGTCACCCTGAAGACCGGGAAGACGTTCAAGATTAAGGGCGTAAAGATCAAGAAGGTGAAGAGCAAGAAACAGCTCCCCAAGCATGAGGCGAAGCTTCGGTACGCGACCTCCGATAAGAGCGTAGCGACCGTTGCAAAGGGGAAGATTACAGCAGTCGCCCCGGGCAGCTGCGAGATCTATGTGATTACCAACAATGGCATCATGGCTGCCATTCATGTGAAGGTCGAATGATCTGCGGATCCTTCCGCCAGGACAATTCTTAAAAAGTGGGCAGCGCCGCATGGATAGTGCGGCGCTGCCTGTTTTTTTGCGGCTGTGCATCCCCGGGCGTTCCCGCGTATTCGAAAAGATTCCGGACAATCCTACTCGTCATGCGGTATAAAACGTGCTATAATAATGGCATTAATGAAAAGTCAACTGCGCAAACAGATAGAAATCTCACGCCGCAGTCTAAAAGGAGAAGAATATGAGCGACAAGAAGAATTGCCCGGAAGTGAAGGTGGCGATCCTGGGAATCGGGACGGTGGGAGGCGGCACGTACAAGCTGATCTCCCGGCAGGCGGAGGAGCTTCCGGATAAGACCGGGGCCTGTGTGTCTGTGAAAAAGGTTCTGGTGAGGAATCTGAACAAGGAGCGCCCCGGGATCCCGAAGGAAATCCTGACGGATGACTGGAACAGCATCCTGCAGGACGAGGAGATCCGGGTGGTGATCGAGCTGATGGGCGGCATTGAGCCCGCAAAGACCTATATCAGCGAGGCACTGAAAGCCGGAAAGCAGGTGGTGACCGCTAATAAGGATCTGCTGGCCGAGTACGGGGAGGAATTGACCGAACTGGCCACGGAGAATGGCTGTGATCTGATGTTCGAGGCGGCGGTGGCCGGAGGGATTCCGATCATCCGGCCACTCAAGAACAGCCTGGTGGGCAATCACATTACCGAGGTCATGGGCATCGTGAACGGCACCACCAACTTCATTCTTACAAAGATGTCTCAGGAGGGGCTGGATTACGAGACGGCGCTGGCACAGGCTACGGAGCTGGGATACGCGGAGGCGGATCCCACGGCGGATGTGGAAGGGCTGGACGCCGGCCGGAAGATGGCCATCATGGCATCAGTAGCATTTCATTCCCGGGTCGTTTCCTCTGATGTTTATACGGAAGGGATCACGGCCATCACGCCCAAAGACATCCGCTACGCGAAGGAATTTGGTTATGAGATTAAGCTCCTGGGCCTGGCCCGCCACGTGGCGGACGGCATTGAGGTGAAGGTGCATCCCATGCTGATCCCCTCCACGCACCCGCTGGCTACGGTCAGCGATGCCTTCAACGCGGTATTCGTACATGGCGATGCGGTGGATGACACCATGTTCTACGGGCGGGGCGCCGGGGAATTCCCCACCGCCAGCGCGGTGCTGGGCGACGTGGTGGATGAGGTGCGTCACATTCTGGGGAACAGCACCGGCCACTGCAACGGCAGCTTCTATAAGACCGTGCCGGTGAAGGATATCGGCGATACGGAATGCCGCTTCTTCCTGCGCATTCAGGTGGAAGATAAGCCCGGCGTGCTGGCGGGCATCTGCTCCGTGCTGGGCAACAACGGTGTATCCATCGCCCAGGTGGTGCAGAAAAAGAAGACCCGCGGCGCCGGCGGCGCGGAGCTTGTGATCATCACGGACAGCGTGATCGAAAAACACTTCCAGGATGCCTTGACGATCTTCAAGAGCATGTCCATGGTGCGGAAGATCTCCAGCGTGATCCGGGTGTATGAGTAAAGGAGAAAAAATGACTACAGAACGTCTGATCCTGCGCCGCTGGGAGGATAGTGACGCAGAAGATCTGTTCCGATATGCGTCTGACCCGGAGGTCGGCCCGATCGCAGGCTGGCCGCCGCACCAGAACATCAAGAAAAGCCGGGACGTCATTAAATACGTTTTTAATGCCAAAGAAGCCTATGCCATCTGCCTGAAGGAAGACGGCCGGGCCATCGGAGCGATCGAGCTGAAGCTGAACGGCCACACCGATATGACGGATCGGGACGATGAGTGCGAGATGGGCTACTGGCTGGGGAAGCCGTTCTGGGGGCGTGGGATCATGCCGGAAGCCGTGCGGGAGATGCTCCGCCACGCGTTTGAGGACTGCGGCATGCAGAAGGTATGGATCGGTTATTATGAGGGCAATACCAAATCGAAGCGTGTACAGGAAAAGGTGGGCTTTCGTTATCAGCATAAGACCGAAAATGTAGATGTGCCGCTGATGCATGAAAAGCGGACGGGGCATGTGAGCAGCATGACGAAGGACCAGTGGCAGTGGGACCGACTGTATGCAGCTGCGAAAGCGGTGCTGAATCCCCGGACGATTTCCGATTATGTGACGGCGGGGGAGGTGTCTGCGGCTATCCTGTCCTCCAGCGGGAAGATCTATACCGGCGTCTGCATTGACACCTGCTCTACGCTTGGCATCTGCGCGGAGCGGAACGCCATCTTTAACATGGTCACGAACGGCGAGCAGGAGATCTGCAAGGTCCTGTGCATCCCGCCCGGCAAGGGGAAAGGCGCGCCCTGCGGCGCATGCCGGGAGCTGATGGTACAGCTGATGCCGGAGAAGTACAAAGACATTGAAATCATGCTGGATTACGAGAAAGAAAGAGTCATGACATTAGGCGAACTGACGCCGGAGTGGTGGATCGGGTAATCGCTGGGATAGGGGGACAATCCAATGGTTGTATTTGAAAAGACAGGAAAAGAGAATGCGGAGGCTGTTCTGCGGATCGCTTTCGCAAAGGCAATAGAGAGCGGCGCGCCGGCGGTGGTGCTGCCATCCGGGACCGGAGAAACGGCGGATGCGGCGTGGAAGATGGCACAGACGCTGGGGTATACCGGCCAGATTGTCGTGGTGCGGACGGTGTCCAAGGCGGCGCTCTCCGGCGGAAACAAGATGCCCGCGGAGAAAAAGAAGGAATTGGAAGAGAAGGGAATCACGGTGGTTTCCTGTGCGCACGCGCTGAGCGCCGGCGAGCGGGGCATCAGCGGCAAGTTCCACGGTGTCTATCCGCTGGAGCTGATGGCGCAGACACTCAGGACCTTCGGACAGGGAACGAAGGTGGCGTTTGAGTGCGCGGTCATGGCGCTGGATACTGATGCGATCCCTTACGGCGTTCCCATCATATCTATGGGCGGAAGCTCGTACGGCGTGGATACTGCCGTAATCATGACGCCCGCGTATTCCGCAGATATTCTGGATACAAAGATTCATGAGATGCTCTGCAAGCCGGGACTGTACAAAGCATAGTTGCATTCACGATATCATCGCGACTGTAGTTACATTGCGCGTATATGCTGATGTGCGGATATATAGACAAAGGCGCATGCTTGGGCATATGGCTAACTGCGAATGCTCTCTTGTGCGTAGATGTATATGCGAGAATTTGCGCAGATGTGCATAACTTGGGATTTTAAATAGATTTACAACCCATGTATACTTTCAAATCCGGTCGGGTGGAACGAACAATGAAGGGAATGTGCAAAATCGATGCAAGTAAAGCATATTACAACCCATATTTATCGAATCATAACTGTTTTTACAAGAAAAATGGGTTGTAAAGGTTCGCAGAACCGTTTCTGTTGAACAAAAGAGGAGCGTTGATTGATAATATTTAAGATCAGATGATTTCGCTGGGTTGTAAATCATCCCAGCCCCTTTCTATTTGCACAAGTGGACTGAAAAATCTCTTCCCGTGCATGCCGGAGGGGCTAAGCTGCATGGCTGTATTGTTGCAGCTTTTCAGAAAACATGAAGAAGCGTGAGCGGCATTCACCAGAAAGTATGAAAATATGTTTCAGGAAGGAAGAACAGGAAAATGGCTCAGATCAATAGAGAGGACATGCTGGAGCTTACGCGGCGCATGACGCCGTCCCGGACACATTTTACCAGGATCGCCGGCGCCTATATGGATGAGGAGGGACAGGTAGACGGGACGTTCAACACCAGCTTTCGCGGACTGCCTCTTTCGGAAAAGGAGTTGACGCTGGCTATTGCCAAGGAAGTGGTCTTTGCACAGACCAACACCCGCCTGATGCAGTATAAGATCCCCGGGATTCGCCCGGGCAGCTTCTGGCAATTCTTTCTGGGGCTTTGCGAATGTGATCTGAAGAACGATGCGCTGCTGCTGAACCTGTACGAAATGATCGGTGAACAATATCCCAAGGGACAGCCGTATGCCATCTATGTGTACCACGGCGTCTACGATGTTCCCATCAAGACCTCCGATCATCAGCAGACCTTCGAGTCAGAGGAAGTGTATTCGTATCTGATCATCACGGTCTGCTCGGTGGTGGGAAAGAATGAACTGGGCAAGCCGGAATGCGGGATCTTGTATCCAGCCTTTACGAACCGCAGTGCGGATCTGCTGCATGTCAACGTGTATGACCGCAGTGATGACGGCTTTTTCGAAGAATTCCTGAAGCTGTAATTGCGAAATCACTTAAAAGATACCACAGTCTGCAGATCCCGCTGATCGAAGAGGAGGCAGAACATCCCATGAACGCACAAAAATATCTGAATATCCTGTCCGTGGCTGCGCAGCTGAAGACCACTCCCAGGCATTGCTGGACAGAAAAAGACCGCCGCGAGAGCGTGGCGGACCACTGCTGGCGGACGGCCTTAATGGCGATGCTTCTTTCCGGGGAGGCGGCGTTTCGGGATGTGGACCTGGACAAGGTCATCCGAATGTGCCTCATCCACGATTTGGGGGAATCCTTTACCGGCGATATCCCCTGCTTTGAAAAGACCGAAGCGGAGTCTGTGACCGAGGAGACCCTGCTGGACCGCTGGGTGTCAGACTTCCCGGAACCGACAAGGACGGAGTGGAGGGAACTCCTGCAGGAGATGGAGGAACAGAAGACAGACGAATCCAAGGTCTATAAGGCACTGGATAAGCTGGAAGCCCTGATCTCCCACAACGAATCGGATATCGCCACCTGGCTGCCGAATGAATATGATCTGCAGCTGACCTACGGGAAAGCAAACATGGAATGCTCTTCCTGGTTCGGGGAACTGCGGGAGGCGGTAGACGACTGGACGTTGAAAAAAATCGGAGAAAATGGAAGAAAACCGGAAGAAGGCGCCCTGTGATAAATGCAGAGCGATCTTCTCCCGGTTATTGAACGGATCAACTGTCGGCAGTTTCGAAAGCTGTCTCTTTGCAGTCTGGTTCTCAGTGTGCTGCGGCGGTTATAGCCCGCTTTCTCTTCTTAAAACGAGGAAGCTTCAGCGGCGCGAAAACGGATTCCACCCGATGCAGCAGGTGCAGTGCATCCCGCTCCGAGTGATATTCCAGCGATTCTTCGCGGAAGGACAGGTCCGAAGCACTCTTGCTCAGGTATTCCCGGATAAAAGCCTGCGCGTTCTCCGTGGAGGCCTGCGCGGAATACAGATACAGCTCAAAAAAGTCGTCAGTCTTTGTGCTCTTTCGGATGACCGGACGGATGGTCTTTAACAGCTCCGGATCGCTGTCAAAGAGATCGCAGAGCAGCTCGACCAGCTTTGCCTTTGTGTTGATGACCTTCAGATAGACGATTTCGTGCGGATCATAGACTTCTCCGTCCAGATAGCTGCGGTAGGGAGAGCGTTTCATGATCTCAAACAGATCGTTTTCCTGTTTGGTCGTCCGGCCCTGATGGAAGATACAGGTCTTGTTGTTGTGTATGGTGTAAATGAAGCATCCCGTTCCCATGGCGGTAAACTGCTTCCGGAGGGAGGAGAACGCCTCATACGGGAGCGCCTGCATATAGAGATACCGGTTCTCCTTTGTATCGTAAACGGCCGCGCCGTCCATCACGATCATCGGCGTATTCACATTGACCATGCTCATCTGTGATACAAAAAATGCCGGCGCGTGCTCAGACATAAGACAGATTTTGGCGCCGCGCGTGAAAAGATCGTTCAGGCGGAACATGACGGCCGGAGCCAGCTGCGAGAAACGGTCGGGTACCAGATCTTTGGTCCGGAGGAAGAAGACTACGTTTTGGTTCTTCTGCCGGGGCAGTCTAAATACATTCACGGCAATCGCAATGGTGTTGCCGATGAATACATCCAGGAACCGGTTGAAGGCCTGTACCAACGGCTCGTCGATATTCGGATAGCCGATCACGATACACACAAAAACGATGGCGGCCAGGCTGGAGGTGTCCGGCTTTCGCACGAGCACAGAACTGTAAAGCGACAGCAGAACGCCCGCGGACATCAGCCCGTACAGCACCAGGGGATGCGCCCCCGGCATCGGGAAGACGGCCATCAGGACCAGGAAAAGCAGGCCCCACACGGAACCGATCAGGGTTCCGGTAAAGCGGTCGGCCGCAAATTCTTTGGTGTCTTTGACATAGGGCTGCATGCAGATGATGGCGGTGATGGCCGCCTCTGCGGATATATCCTGACCGATCAGCCCCCGGAGTGAACAGACCAATATGCACAGATAAACAGCGATCGTGGTCTTGACGATTCTTTGCCCAAGATGGGGGAACAGAGGGAACTCTGCATCCGGGTGATAATACTTTTGAAATAACATCAGGTAAAACTACTTCCTTTCAATGGATACAAGCAGCCAGTATACACAAATCGAAGCAGAAGTAAAGAGGGTTCACAAAGTTTTAATATATTTTCGTGGCATAAATTTACGGTTTTGAAAATAAAGGAATGAAGATAACGTAAAAATATGCTGGTTGTCACAAGAACGGAACAAAAGTGCGGACTGATAACAAGCAGCCGAAAAGAGAAGATGTAAAAATCGAGACAAGGAGGAAGGTTATGGATAAGCAGGATATTCTTGTCATCGGGATCGCCGGGGGTACCGGGAGCGGAAAGACCACCATCACGAATGCCATCCGGGAGCATTTCGGGCGGGAAGTGACGGTCATTTATCATGATAATTATTACAAGGCGCATCACGACCTCACCTACGAGGAGCGGACCCACCTGAATTACGACCATCCGAACGCCTTCGACACGGATATGATGGTAGAGCATCTGCGCCAGTTGAAGGAAGGAACACCCATTGAGTGTCCGGTGTACGATTTCACCATCCATGATCGTTCGGATAATGTTATGAAAATTCACCCCACGCGTATTATCCTGATCGAGGGAATCCTGATCTTTGCGTATGAGGAGCTGCGCAAGCAGATGGATATCCGGTTGTATGTGGATACGGACGCGGATGTGCGTATTCTGCGACGGATCCTCCGGGACGTGAAGGAGCGCGGGCGCTCGCTCGAAAGCGTGGTCAGCCAGTATCTGCAGACGGTAAAGCCTATGCACGAAATGTTCGTGGAGCCGTCGAAGCGGTACGCGGATATCATCATTCCGGAGGGCGGTCAAAACGAGGTCGCGCGGAACATGGTCATCAGCATGATCGACCAGCACTTGAGAAAAGAATAAGATAAAGAGAAAACCACAGAAAAAGAGAGCGGCTTGAGAAGAGAGCGGATTAATAGGAGAGAACCAGAAATGAAAAAAGCGATCGTATTTTTTGCGGATGGAATGGAGGAGTGCGAGGGCCTGATCACGGTGGATATTCTTCGCCGGACGGGCGTAGAGACGGTCATGGCATCGGTCATGGGCCGCCCGACCGTCACCACGTCCCATAACATTACCGTTCTGACGGATGTCCTGGCGGAGGACGCGGATTATGAAAGCGCCGATATTGTGATCCTTCCGGGCGGACGGATCGGTACGGATCATTTGCGGGCCAACGAACTGGTCCGGCAGAAATGCCTGGAATTTGCGAAGGAGAAGCGGGTGGCAGCCATCTGCGCGGCGCCAAGCGTGCTGGCGGAGCTTGGCCTTCTGGAGGGAAAGAAGGCGACCTGTCATCCGGACTTTGAGGGAAAAATGTACGGCGCCGTGCTGACCAAAGAGAGCGTGACCGTGGACGGAAATATCACCACGGGCCAGGGCTTGGGTGCGACCTTTGCGTTTGCCCTTTCCCTGGCGGCGGACCTTGCCGGAAAAGAAACCGCAGAAAAGATCGCCAGGGCAATCTGCCTGTAAGGGGAAGCAGGATGAAAGATCTTTCTTTGGAAGACAGATTTGCTTTTCTGAAAGGCCGGACCCCGGAGCGTATCGGCGAGCGGGACATGCGGCAGTACGCGGTGATGATCCCGGTCATCGAGACGCCTGTCGGGCCTGAGCTGCTGTTCGAGGTGCGCTCGGAGCAGCTGCATCACCAGCCGGGGGATATCTGCTTTCCCGGCGGCGGCGTGGAGCCCGGGGAGACGCCGGCGGAGGCCGCGGTGCGGGAAATGCGCGAGGAACTGCTGGTAACGGCGGATCAGATCGAGGTGTTTGGTGAAGGCGATATCTTTGGCGGCGGCAGCCGGCAGGTGCACACCTTCGTGTGCCGCCTGAAAGGATATGACGGGCGCTTCAGCCGAAGCGAGGTGGCGGAGGTGTTCCGCGTGCCGCTGTCCTTTTTCCTGGAACAGGAGCCGGAGGTGCACCTGGTGCGGTGGAAGCCTGAATTCGGAGAGGATTTCCCATTTGAAAAAATCCACGGAGGAAAACGCTATCCCTGGCGCTCCCCCGTGGACCGGATCTTGTTTTATGAATACGGCGGAAAGGTCATCTGGGGGATGACCGCCCGCATACTGGAAAACTTTGTAGGACTGCTGTGACCTTTATTCAGTTACTGCGAACGCACGGACCGGCAGCCCGGTCGCTCCCGCGATGCGCGGCCACAGGGCGATCAGTACGGCGCCGGCCGGTGCGACCTGGTCCAGGTTGCACATCACTTCGATCTGCAGCTTTCCTTTGGAGAGCACATACCGTTCGCAGGCGAGATCCTCTGCCTTGGCGGCCTCCACGGAGGCGTCCGTATCCAGTGTCTCGTGGCCGTTGGCCGCGGCGTTCCGCTCCTCGTAGATATACTTCAGCGCTTCCATGGACCAGCCGGGGAAGTTTTCGCTGCCGTCCGCTGCAATGCCGGAGAGTGCATCCATGTCTGGCCACTTCTTTGACCAGTCTGTCCGAAGGGCTACAAAGGCGCCGTCCGGAATCGGTCCGTATTCCGCTTCAAAGTCCTTAATATCCTGCGCGGTCACCGCGTAATGCACATCCTCTTTCACCTTTTCGGTGATATCTATGACGCACAGCGGGAATACCGCGTGTTCTACGCCGTAGGCCTCTGACAGGTCACCGCCCCTTACAAAATGCCCGGGGAAATCGATATGCGTTCCCATCTGCCCCGGGAACTTGAAGGTCTGGATCAGGCAGTCCAGCATGGGATTGCCCCAGTCAAACACCGTCTTCGCAAGCTCCAGGCTTCCATCTGGAATTCCGGCCCAGTACGGGCTGTCGTTCGTGATCTCATGAGAAAGCTCTACCCACTTCAGTTCGCGCGCGCTGCGCAGCGCATCCCATAATCTGTACATACACATCCCCTCCAAGAAAAATATTTGTTCATAGCGTATCATATATTAGAGGCAAAATCAATAAATAAACGACAATTTTAATACACAAAATGTTTGCTTGAAATTTTACATGCATTTTACAAAACCCTCCTTTTACACTTTACAGGCCCATGGTAAGATACCGCCGGTTATTTTGCGAAAGTCTGAGGAGAGTTTTTATGACGTTGTATGAATTTTTTTCGCTGCTCGGCGGCGTAGGCCTGTTTCTGTACGGCATGAGCATTATGTCCACGGGATTGAAGGAGGCTGCGGGCAGCAAACTCCGAACCATCCTGGAAAAGGCCACGGCCAACCGGTTTGCCGCGGTCGCGGTCGGCGTTCTGGTGACCCTTCTGATCCAGAGCTCCTCCGCCACGGATATGATGGTCATCAGCTTTGTAAACTCGGGCCTGATGACACTGGGCCAGGCCATCGGCGTGATCATGGGTGCCAATATCGGTACCACCGTCACGGCTCAGATCACGGCCTTTAACCTGGGGGCATATGCGCCGGTCATCCTGTTCACTGGGGCGATGATGTGCCTGTTCATGAAAAACAATACGGTGAAGCACATAGGGACCATCCTGATGGGCTTCGGTATGCTGTTTACCGGCATTACGGCCATCAAAGCAGCCATCGCGCCGCTTTCTCAGAGCGCTGGCTTTATTTCCTTCCTGTCGACCCTGGAAAATCCGATTGTTGCGGTCCTCTTCGGCGTGGCTTTCACGGCGCTGCTGCAGAGCTCATCTTCTTCGGTTGTCATATTTCAGGCCTTTACGGTTCAGGGGCTTATCGGTTATAATATGACCGTATATCTGGTGATCGGCGCCGCCATCGGCTCCGTTACACCCAACATTCTGGCATCGCTGACCACCAACCGGAACGGCAAGCGTACGGCGGTGCTGAACCTTCTGTTCAACCTGATCCGCGCGGCGCTGATGCTGGCGCTGATCACCATTTTCCCCGGATTCACGGAGATGATCCAGAATCTGACGCCGGGCGATGTGGGCCATCAGGTCGCCAACACCCATACGATCTTTGCAACGCTGGCCGTGCTTCTGGAACTGCCCTTTGCCAATGCCATCGTGGCACTTTCCCGGAAGGTGATCCCGGTCCTGCCGGAGGAAAACCGCGCCATCGAGGATCGTCAGCTGAAGTACCTGGTACAGGCCGAGAACCTGCCCTCCGCGGTGGCCATCCATCAGGCAAAGCTGGAACTGATACGCATGGGAAAGATCGCGCGGGACAGCCTGGAGCGGTCCATTACCTGCTTCTTTAACCAGGATGATCGTCTGGCGGAAAATGTGATCGAGACGGAGGATACCGTAGATATCCTGACGGATAAGATCCAGGAGCACCTGATCGCTTTCCGGTCTCGCGGCTACGCGCCCCGGGAGGAGAGCCGGATCTCCCAGTTTATGCTGGTCGCTTCGGATATTGAAAGGATCTCTGATTACGCGGAAAACATTGCGGAATACCAGGGCGAGTTTAAGGCCCGGAAGGCGTCCATGTCCGAAGAGGCGCTGCAGGAGCTGAAGACAATTGCGGAGGCTTCCCTGAAATCGCTGGATTTCTCGCTGGGCGTTTTTGAATCGGAGGACTTTGATGATCTGCCGGAGGCGGAGGCCCTGGAACAGAAGGTTGACGATCTACAGACCACGTTTATTAACGCCCACATTCAGCGTCTTATGTCGGACAGATGCAGCCCGGTCGGCGGCGTCATATTTACGGATATGATCAACGACCTGGAGCGCTGCTCCGACCACGCGGTCAATATCGCCTTCGCGCTGTATGATCACTGATCAAAAGGATTATCCATGGCACTGATTTATATTGTAGAAGATGACCTCAGCATCCGCGAGATCGAAACCATCGCCCTGAAAAACAGCAACTATACCGTGGAGGCATTTGAAAATGCAGCGGCATTTTTCCTCCGCCTGTCGGAGAAGATGCCGGATCTGATCCTGCTGGATATCATGCTCCCGGATCAGAATGGATATGAGATTATCCGGCGGCTCAGGAAAAGCCCGCAGACGGCAAAGATCCCCGTGATCATGGTGACCGCCCGGACGACGGAGATGGATCTGGTGAAGGGGCTGGATTCCGGCGCGGACGACTATATCCGAAAGCCGTTTTCCATCATGGAGCTGCTCTCCCGGGTGCGGGCGCTGCTGCGGCGCACCGCGGAGGAGGCGCCGAAGCTTCTCTGCGTGGGGGACATTCAGCTGGATCCGGAGCGCCACACGGTGCTTGCCGGGGGAACCCAGGTGGAGCTCACATTTAAGGAATTTGAACTGCTGCGCTTCCTGATGACCAATTCGGAGGTGGTGCTCTCCAGGGAGTCCATCATGCAGGCGGTCTGGGGCACCGATTACGAGGGCGAATCGCGCACCGTGGATATGCATATCAAGACGCTGCGCCAGAAGCTTGGCGTCAGCGGAAGCCGGATCGGCACCGTCAGAAATGTGGGGTATGTGATCACATGAAACAGAAAATCAACCTGCACCTTACCCTGATTGTTTTTTTGGCGGTGCTTTCCACCGCGGTCGGTATAACGCTGGTATATTACAGCCTGTTCCGGACGCAGGTGCAGCGGGACCTGGCCCGGTACACCGATCTTCTGGCGGATACCGGCGTTTTCCAGTCGGCCAACGCCGAGACCGAAGATCCAAACACCTATGTGGAGACTCAGGCGCTGAGAGAATTGGAACAAGAGAATCTCCGCATCACCTGGATCTCTGCGGACGGAACGGTCCTCTATGATAACGGAGCGGATGTCACCGGCCTGCCGAATCATCTGGACCGCCCCGAGATACAGGAGGCCGTCCGGAATGGTTCAGCCGAGATCGTGCGGCAGTCGGATACCTTTAATCTGAATACCTATTACTGCGCTTATCTTCTGGAGGATGGAACCATTCTCCGCACGTCCACCCAGGCAAGCTCTATCACCAGTGTTTTTGTCAGTGTGTTGCCCGTGATCTTTGGCGTATGCGCCGCCTTTTTTGTGATCTGCATTCTTCTGGGCAACTTCCTGACCGGTCAGCTGCTGCAGCCGCTGTATCTGATGGCAGAGCAGCTGGAACAGCCCGTGGATACGCCGGCCTACCCGGAGCTTCAGCCCTTTGCGGATAAGATCCGCGCCCAACACGAAAATATCCTGGAGGCGGCTTCCGTGCGCCAGGATTTTACGGCCAATGTTTCCCACGAACTGAAAACGCCGCTCACGGCCATCTCCGGTTACGCGGAGCTGATCGAGACCGGCATGGTAACGGGGGATCAGGTGCCGCATGTGGCGGAACAGATCCGTCAGAACGCCAATCGGCTGCTTTCTCTTATTAATGATATCATTCGCCTTTCGGAACTGGACCATCAGGAGCTTCCCCGGAAATTTACGAACACAGATCTGAAGGAACTGGCAGAGGAATGCTGCCAGAATCTTTCCGTCAGCGCTCAGAAGCGGCAGCTCTCGCTCAGCTGTGAAGGTGAATCTGCCGTTCTTTCGGCGGACCGAAATCTCCTGAAAGAGCTGATCGAAAACCTGATACAGAACGCCATCCAGTACAACCGGGAAAACGGCACCATCCTTGTCCGGACCGGGCAGGAAAACGGGCACCCGTTCCTGGCGGTAGAAGACAGCGGCATCGGCATCCCGAAAGACCAGCAGACGCGCATTTTCGAGCGCTTTTACCGGGTCGACAAAAGCCGGTCCCGCCGAACGGGCGGAACCGGCCTGGGACTGGCCATCGTAAAACACATTGCAGAAATCCACGACGCCGCCATCCGCCTGGACAGCGAACCCGGCAAGGGCACCTGCGTCACGGTCCAATTCTAACAAGTCAAAAGTGGGTCAGTAGGGACGTTTTGGGCCTACCTTGTCACCCCTTTTGACTTTTTTGCCCCCAGAGGGGGTGACAAAATCAGGCATTTGAATTATAGTAGATTTGTTGGTAAAATGTATAGATAATCAAAAGAAAACAGGGGATGGATGAAGGGAGACAATCCGGATGGACGATAATATTATGAATTTGGATCATCTTGACGGCGACGTGGCGCATCAGCATTTTATGCGGGTGGTATATCAGGTAAATAATATTGCCTGTTTGCTTCAGCAAAATGATGACGGCAGTCTTTCAGCGATCTTTGTGACTCCGGCGTTCTCAAAAATGATGGAGTGTGACTCTCAGGAGGAAGCGCTTAAGATCATGGACGGGGATAATCTGTTTGAGAATACCTATTTCGAAGACCGCCCGCTTGTCCGCAGTATGATCGAAAACCGTGTCGGCCCGGACGGCACGCAGGATCTTACCGTACGCAGGGTCACGTGCAAGGGAAATGTTATCTGGTGTGCGATCCACTATGCCTTTATCGATGACTACAACAGGCATTACATTTACTGTACTTATGCAGATTTCACCAAATTAAAACGGTATGAAGAGCAGCTGCAGAGCGTGTATTCCAGCCTCGGTGAGAACTTCCATAAGACGGATGACGATTCGCTTGCCCGTGTGCGTGCCAATCTTACCACCAATATGGTGGAGGAGGCAAACGGTGCCTCAAGCTATGTGACAGACGAAGAACATATGTCTTTTTCGGATGCACTTATTGAGAGGGCATCCTATTTCCCGATCGCAGAAGAAAGGCAGATGTTCCTGGACACCTTCAATGCGGACGCCCTGACAAAGGCGTACATGGATGGAACGGTATCGGCCAGCAAGGTGCTCTACTCCCGTCTGCCGAACAATTCTGTATTCTATGTAAAGATTACGGCAAATGTTACCCGTCATCCACTGACAAGCGACCTTATTGTCTTCATTACAGAGGAATCCAACAATCCGGAGAAGCTCGCCTCCACCATTAATGGAAAGATCCTGGCCAAGCAGTTCGACCTGGTGGCCTATATTGCCCGCGATGTTTATGATGTGGCCATCGGCGATGCCAGTATAATCGAGCACGGCAATATCTTCCCGAAGGTCAAGCACGGTTCTTATCGGGAGTATCTGGAAACACAGATCATTCCCGCCCTTCCTAAAGATGAAGCGTACCGTCAGAGAATACGCGAAGCGATGGATCTGAAGACCGTTTTTAAAATGTTTGAGATCAGGGAGCCTTATTCCGTCGACATTGAAGTGGATATGGAGGACGGGCATTTCTATAAGCGATTTGACTATTACTCGGTCGATCCGGAATCCGAGTACTGCATTGTTCTGAAAACAGATACTACCGAGGTGCGTCTGGAGCAGCTGGAGCAGGAGGAACGCAAGCGCGAGTTGGAATACAGCAGGCAGGAGCTGGCAGATACCGACGGAATTATGGCGGATGCGGGCTTCGGAATGTGGCATATGACGCTGGAGGAGGGGAAAGCCTCCCGACTGCGCGCCAATGCTAAAATGAAGGAACTTCTGGGAATTGCCGGTAAAGAACTGACAGAGGAAGAAATTTATGATGCCTGGTATTCCCATGTGCCTGAGACGGAAAGACCCGAGGTGATGAAACGGATCGAAGAGATGCTTTCCGGAAAGCTCTCCGAGTGCATCAACCTCTGGATCCATCCGGATGGCCATGAAATGTATACACGTTTCGGCGGTACGGTCGTTGCTGACGAGGACGGAAAACAGTCTCTGAGAGGCTATTACAGCGATGTCACCGAGAGCGTCCGCGAAGACCGGGCACAAAGAGACGCGCTGGCAGATGCCCTGGTCGCCGCTGAACACGCAAACAAGGCAAAGACCACGTTCCTGAATAATATGTCCCATGATATCCGGACCCCGATGAATGCCATCGTGGGCTTTACGGCATTGGCGACGTCTCATATCGACAATAAAGAACTGGTACGGGATTATCTGAGTAAGATTACCGTATCCAGCCAGCATCTGCTGTCCCTCATCAATGATGTGTTGGATATGAGCCGTATTGAGAGCGGTAAAATGACTCTGGATGAGTCGGAAGTCCATCTGCCGGATGTAATCCATGACCTTCGTACGATCATCCACGCCAATATCGCTGCCAAACAGCTGAACCTTTTTATTGACACGCAGGATGTGGTGAATGAAGATATTATTACGGATAAACTCCGTCTGAACCAGATATTCCTGAATATCCTTTCCAATGCAATCAAGTTCACGCCCAACGGAGGAACGATCAGCTTTTTCGTGATCGAAAAAGCTTCTCCGATCCCCGATCATGCAGTGTTTGAGTTCCGCATCAAAGATACGGGAATCGGCATGAGCAGGGAGTATCAGAAAACGATTTTTGAGGCATTTACCCGTGAGAAGACCAGCACGGTCAGCGGTATCCAGGGTACTGGCCTGGGAATGGCCATCACCAAGAGTATCGTGGATATGATGGGCGGTACCATTTCCGTAAGCAGTGAGGAAGGAAAGGGGACCGAGTTTATCGTGACGCTTCCCTGCCGTCTGAACGGAAGTTATGTACACCAGGAGACAATCCCTGAACTGCAGGGGCTGAGAGTACTTGTGGTGGATGACGATACGGATACCTGCCTGTCGGTCTGCTCAATGCTGCGGACGATCGGTATGCGGCCTGACTGGACAAGCCTGGGAAAGGAGTCCATCATCCGCGCGAAGGAAGCCATAAGGCAGTCGGACGCATTCAGCGCTTATATCATTGATTGGCAGATGCCGGATATGAACGGCGTAGAGGTCGTCAGGCAGGTGCGCAGTTTGGTTGGGGAAGCTGCACCGATTATTATCCTGACGGCGTATGACTGGACGGATATTGAAAAGGAAGCAAAGGAGGCCGGCGTGACCGCCTTCTGTTCTAAGCCGATCTTCCTGTCGGAACTGCGCAAGGTTCTGGCAGCTCCATTCCAAAGCGTCCACGAGGATACGGAAGCAGAGACGACCACAACCGACTTCGCCGGCAAAAAGGTGCTGCTTGCTGAGGATAACGAAATGAACCAGATGATCGCGCAGGCCATTCTTACTGAATCCGGCCTGGAGGTCGTGATCGCCAATAATGGCCAGGAAGCGGTGAACATGATGGAGGAATCGCCTGCCGGGACATATAATATCATCCTGATGGATATCCAGATGCCTGTTATGGACGGATATGAAGCCGCACGGCTGATCCGCGCCTTTACGGATCCGGAAAAGGCGAATATTCCGATTGTTGCAGTTACCGCCAATGCGTTCGAGGAAGACAGGAAGCTGGCGCTGGAGGCCGGCATGAACGGACATCTGGCAAAACCTTATGATATCCCTAAAATGATGGAAACCATAAAGCAGCTTCTGTGATGTATGTTTTTGATCCCATTGACAGATTTATAATGAAAATAGTATAATCATGTTGTAACTATGGCTATGCATCCACTACAAAGGGGGACTTTTATGAAAAAGGTTTATGACATGATGCAGAGGATTTGTTCAAACTATGCAAAGGTGTTGATGCTTGTTTTCTGTGCAGCGGCGGTTATGGCGCTGACGGCGGTACCGACAAAAGCCGGCAGCGGATTGGCCGTGGGTCTGGACCACAATCAGTTGACCTTGTATGTGGGTCAGAAAAAGCAGATCAATATGATCGTCGGCGAGGGGCCTTATCAGGCTAAGGGCTGGTCCTCCAGCAAGAAGAGCGTTGCTTCGGTAAACAGCAACGGCATGGTGACCGCTAAAAAGACCGGCAAGGTGACGATTACTTGCAAGACGGGATTTGGATATAATCTCACCTGCAAGGTCACCGTGAAGAAGCGCCTGGAAGTATCAAAATATCTGTCGAAAAAATATACAAAGCTTGCGAAGAAGGTCAAGGCAGCCAAAAAGACGACCAATGATCCGATGGGGGTCGGAAATCTGTATGTATTTACGGATAACAGCGGCATGGCACCGTTTTTCCGCTATGATCTGAAGACCAAGAAGATCTCCTTCATGCAGATTGCAAATATTGTGGCACCGGAGGATCAGGCAGGACTGACCCTATATGGGGTAAGCCTGGATATGAAGGCGAAGGCGGCAAAGAAAGCCCTGAAAGCGAAGAAATGGAAATATGTAAAAATGTCCAAATATGCAACGGGCTATGACCTGATCTATACGAAATCCGGTCATACGATTACACTTAAGTTCGATGACGGAAAAGTAGGCGCTATACAGTGGAACCGCTAACGTGAAAAGGGGACGCACTTTCTGTGACAGAAGGTGCGTCCCCTTTTCATCCCCAGCCTCACAACTCCCGGAAGTATTCTCTGACGAACCGGGAGAATGCTTTGACCGCCGGGGAGGAGGCGGAGGCAGCGGATACTCCCATCCCCAGAGACACGTACTGGGGCGGATCCAACGGCAGGATCTTTACGTCGAAGCTCCACATTCTCGTGCTCAGCTCATTGACCAGGAGGACTCCCATATTGCTCTGGGCCAGTGCCGCCGCCGTGGAGGAATTCCGGGTAGTAGTGACGATATTCGGCCGGAGACCGTACCGATCAAAGATCGCTTCGAGATCCTTGTCCTTGCCATAGGAGGACTGGATCAGCGGCGTTCGCTCACACTCCGACAGAGGGAAGGCGTCCAACCCGGCGTAGGGGCTATCCTTTCCCACCACAGCCACCATGGGATTTTGAGCCAGTTCAAACCATTCCCCTTCAAAATCATGCTGATCTGCCAGGAAGCCTACATCGGCCCGCCCGGCGTTCAGCGCCTCCAGGACATATCTCCGGATACTGTCGTCGATATGAAGCTCCACCCCGGGGTACCGCTCCCGGAACCGCCGAATGATTTCCGGCAGCCATGCGGCACAGATGCTGGGATAGGCCGCAATGGTTACCCGTCCCACGGTCAGGCCTGTGATCTCCGCTGCCGTCTCGTAGATTCTTTCCTCCTGCCGGATAAAATTTTCTATGACAGGATACAGCTTTTCTCCATCCGCTGTCAGCTGCACGCCGCGCCGGCTCCGGTGAAACAATGTCACCTGCAGTTCCTCCTCCAGCGCTGCTACCAGCTGGCTCACCGCCGATGTTGTGTAGTTCAGTTGTTCCGCCGCCCCGCGAAAGCTTCCGTGCCGGACCGCCGAGGCAAACGCCTTACATCTTGCCGTCTCCATAAGTTCTCCTCCTGCTTTGCGCTTCGCTATTATCTCCATTATAAATTAAGCATTACTTAATATCAACTTAAATAACATTAGATTTACTTTTTATATCCCGTACATTATATTCTACTTATAAAAAAGAATCCTATTCCGCTCCCGGGAAGGGATTCTGGGAAAACTATCGTCGAACCGCTGCGAAGGAGACCATTATGTCCGTCACACAATTAAGCTTTGCCGAGCCCTTCTTCTCCATCGACTATGCAGAGAATGAAAAAAGCTGCTATGTCACACAAAAAAGCATGGTGATCAACCTGGCTGAACACGAACAGGAGAATATCCTTCTTCCCGGAGACCGGGTCATTCTTCCGCTGAAAGCCGCTGTTGTGCAGGACATAACGCTGAGGAACCTGCGGCGAGCCTTCATCATCCGCGACTTTGAACGCTGCGATCTGTCGGATCCGGAAAACGCGGCGGCGATCCGCCGCACCTGGAAGACACTGTACGAAATGTCCGGGCTGGAGCGCCACAGAGGACTGCCCTACTACAAATCCCCGAAGTTCTGCATCGGGGAAGGAAAGCGCCGCATCGAGTTGAATCTCTGCTATGTGGACGAGGGAATGGTTCCTTCCGGCCCCCACCGGGATCACGATCGTAATTTTGACGAGGTCCACGCACAGATCCTGGGATACGGGATGATGCGCATCTACGATTACGAGGACAACACACACATCCATCAGGAACTGAACATGGCGCCGGGGACGGTACACGACAAGATGTATGACGCCGAAGGGAAATATCCCTGGCATGAGTATAAGAGCGTAACCCCCTGTGTCTACTGCCCTATTGAGCTGGACCGGTAAGTGGCCTGCCGCGCAGGATACCGTCGAACCGCACTACCCTTCAAGGAGGATCTCATCATGAAAGAAAGAAGAAGAATTACGATTGGAACCGTCGGATACGGATACGGCGCATTTCTGCATGTGAACGGCTATCTGAACGCGGGTGGCATTCCGATCCGGCTGAAAACAGTCTGTGCGAGAAATGAGGAGAAGGCGGAAGCGTTCCGTGCAAAATACGGATACGAGCAGGTCTGCACCTCCTATGAGGAACTGGTCGCGGATCCCGAGATCGATCTGATAGACCTCAGCGTCCCGCCCCGCCTGCACATTCCCTACTGCATCATGGCCCTGAAGGCCGGGAAGAGCGTTATCTGTGAAAAGCCGATCACCGGGTATTTCGGCGACGGCAGCGATAACATCGGCAGGACTGTCTCCAAGGCGGACATGTGGAAGGCAATGGACCGGGATCTGGCGGAACTGAAAAAAGCCATCGATGAGAGCACCGGTCACTTCTTCTACGCCGAGGATTTCGTCTACGCCACGCCCGTTCTGAAGGCGGCGGAGATCCTTCGGGCCAAGAAGAGCAAGATCATGTTCATGAACGGCATCGAATCCATCATCGGTTCCACCAGCGAGGCCGCCAGCGAGTGGAAGAACTTCGGCGGCGGCACCATGATGAGAAACGGTATCCACATCCTCTCGACCATGCTTTATCTGAAGCAGGTGGAGGCAGAGGCCCGCGGGGAGGAGATTCATGTAAAGAGCGTCATGGCGGAGATGGGGCAGATCAGCAAGGTTCCGCTGAAGGAGGGAGAGCGCCAGTACGCCCAGGCCCATCCCAACGATGTGGAGGACTGCGCGAATGTAATCCTCACCTTCTCCGACGGATCCATGTGCAACATCATCGGCACCGACGCGGTGATCGGCGGCTCCGCCAACCATGTCACCGTGGCCTGCAACGATATGAAATTCCAGCTGAATATCACCCAGAACGATCTGTTGAAGACCTACTGTTGTGATGACAACGGCCTGGACGGCGTGTACTGGGGCGAACTGAACCCGCCGAAGACCGGCTGGAACAATGTTTTCGTCAGCGACGAGGTGGTCCGTGGTTATACCGGCGAAATGAAGGCCTTCCTGGAGGCGATGGAGTACGGTACCCGGCCGGAGACCTCCTTTGAACTGGCCTACGAGATCATCCGCGTGGTCTACGCCGCCTTCCGCTCCGCGGAAGAAGGCCGGCGCATCGAACTGTAACCATACATCTGCACTGCGCACAGGGATCACCTGCTGTTTCTGAAGCAATTGTTCTTATGAACCGATAAAGGAGTACAAGCGACTATGGGAATGAAATTCAGTATCTGTACGGTGGACCGGCCACTGGAATCCACCTCCCCCTTCCCGCTCCGGGGGGCCAGCTATGAGGAGTGCGCGGCTGTGGCGGAGATGCTGGGATATGACGGCATTGAGCTTCAGATTCAGGATCCGTCCAAATACGATCCCAGGGAATTAAAAGCGAGTCTGGACCGCCACGGGCTGCAGTGCTCCGCCGTCACCACCGGTCTGGCCTACCTCTTCGAGGGAATGAGCATGGTTCATCCTGACGAGAAGGTCCGCCTCGCCACCGTGGAGCGGCTGCACCGCCAGCTGGATCTGGCGCGGGAGCTGGAATCCCAGATTCTCATCGGATATCTCCGGGGCCGGAAGGCGCCCGGTCAGTCAGATCAGGAATTCGAGGATATCCTGACGGACAGCGTGTCCCGGGTCCTGGAGTACGCGGAGCAGATCCAGACGCCCGTGGTCATGGAGCAGATCAACCGCAACGACGGCGATGTATTCTGCACCACCGAGCGGACCATGACCTTCCTGGAGAAGTTTCACTCGGACCTTCTCCTTTATAACGGTGACACCTATCATATGATTACTGAGGACCACGACGTCCCCGGTGCCATCCGCCGGTCCCTCGGCAAGCTGGTGCTCTTCCACGTCTCGGACGAGGGGCGCCTGCTGCCGGACGACGCCCATTTTGACTTCCGCGAGGCCGCCGATACCCTGAAAGCCGCCGGATATGACAAGTGGGTCAGTATCGAGGCCAGGCCGGAGCCCACCAGCTTCGAGGCCGCCCGCCGGGGACTTCAGTACCTCCGCCGGGTATTCGGATAACGTGACAGAGGGACGTACCTTTTGTCACATTGCGTACAATGTGTGACAGAAGGTACGTCCCCCTGTCACCAACCATGTAAGGAGAACAGCCATGATTCAGAGATTATCTTTTGGTGAACCCTTTATTGAGAGTCGCTATATTCAGGACGAAGCAGACTATACTACCCCGGGCCATTGCATCCTGATCAATCTGGACATCGAAAAAAGCATCTTGCTGGAGGGTGTATATTCTCTTCCGCCGCTGACCGCTATCCGCACCTGCGGGACGCACATTCAGGTCCCCGGCAAAGCGCTGCTGATCTGCAACGCCGGCACCATCGACCTGACGGATCTGCAGACCCTGGACTGCTTGCGGAAGGTCTGGAAATCGAACTGGGAACTGACACATCTGGAAAAGCACCGCGGCGTTCCCTATTATAAATCCTCCCGCATCACCATCGACAATATCACCATGAATTTCTGTCTGGTATCCGAGCCGAACAGTCCCTCCGGAATTCACAGGGAGCACGACGGGAAGATCCGGGAGCTCCACGTTCAGCTGGTGGGAGAAGGTGCCGTCGACCTGATGCGCTCGGAGGATCCCTCTTCCATGTTTGCCTCCCTGTCACTGACGGCGGGCACCACCCATATCCCCACCTGGGATGTAGAGGGAAATTACCCCTGGCACCGTTTCCGCAGCAAGACCCGCTGCATCTTCCTGGCGGTGGAAATTCGGTAAATGACGCGTGACAAGGGGACGTACCCAATGCAATTAAGTTAAGGCTGATCCCACTATAACCT